>NZ_JBACFR010000178.1:0-13657 GCF_056262345.1 Homoserinimonas sp. | reverse complement strand
CTCCTTCGTCGTCGCGGGCATCCTCGGCTTCGGAATCGAGAAGACCCTCGGATTCCGGGTCAAGAACGAAGACGAGGTCGCCGGTATCGACACGATCGTTCACGGAGAAGAAGGCTACGCACTCGAGAACGCATAACGCCTAGTTGTAGCGCGGGGGCATGGTCTACGGACTGTGCCCCCGTTTTCGTGTGCCAGATGACTGCTCATCCCGGTTTTCGCTAAGGTTCATGTGGCCAAGGAGGGGTGATGGATTCGTTGCCATGGACATTCCTGGTCGCGGTCGTTCTGATGGGCGCCGCGGGTGCTGGTGCCGTGATTCTTATCGTCGCCGACCGCTGCCCTCGCCGGTCAGCCGTCCTCTACGGAATGGCGTGGTTCCTGCTGTGCTTCGCGCCTCTTGCTTGGGCGTGGCTCGCGCCGTCTTCGTCCCCGATGGGCGTGGCTGGGTCACTCGATTACGCCGGCTCGATGCCGTTTGCGATTGCGATCGGCATCGGCGGCATCATGATGGCTCTCGTTTCGGCCGGGCAGAAGCGTACCGTCGCTCCGCGCTCGTCACGCGTCGCTAGTCTTCGCTGGGCGGGTTCGGCGCTCGCGATCCTCGCGAGTACGGTCGCAGTCGCTGGCTGGATCGTCGTGGCAGAGGGTCAGCTCAATGATTACGCGCTCGGCGGCGCTGTGAGCGTGGTCGCGATGTCCTGTGGTGCCGTTGCGACGAGCTTTCTCCTGCACGGTGTGCGGCGTCGACGGCCGCAGCCGTGGGCAATGCTCGCCGCTGTGGTGTCTGCTCTCGCGGCGGCTGCAGGTGCCGCCGCGTATGTTGGCATCGTCGCGTCGGGCGCCGTGGGCATCGTCAGTGCCGTTCTCGGCCACGCGATCGCGATGCAAACCCTCCGCCGAACGGCATCGGGGGAGATTGCCCTGAGTGCTGCCGCCGCGACCGGCGGAGTGCTCGGACTATTGTCTCTCGGCCTGCTCGACAGGTCTTCAGGGTTCTTCTATTCGGGCCAACCGACACTTGTGCTGACTCAGGTGCAACTAGTTTGCGTCGGGGTCGTTTTTGCTGCCCTCGCGTGCGGAGTCATCGCCGCTCTCATCAGGTTCATCGGAATTCTCCGACGGTAAAACCGCCCGCGGGTTGGTGGCCCATGACGAGAACACTTTTTTCTCCCGGTTGTGTCGATGTTACGTCTGCCACCGCTTCCCGATAGTCCGTAAAGCGATAGCTACGCGGTTGCGGAGGCGTAAGCGTTCCTCTGTCGAGGCGGCCGAGTATGTCTCCGAGCGCCGCGCGATACGCGAAGCGGTGGAGCATCACGAGCACCGGTGTCGAGCAGATTCGCTCGGCCGGGTGCGCGTAGCGACGCAAGGTCGCGGCTGCGAACCCTGCCGCTGTAGCTCGCCGTTGGTGCCCCTGTTTTCCCTCGAATGCGATTCGCACGATGCGGCCTTCGGGCAGGACGACCCGCTGGAGGTCTCTACGCCCGGTGTGGTCGATTACCCCTGCGACGCCGCCGTGCGTCATCGTGCGCAGAGCGTCGATCCATTCGGGATCGCGGTAGTCGAGCACCCGTGCCCCGAATGACTCAGCAACGGCTCGGGTGCGAGTGGATGCTGTGCCAAAGACCGTCAGGTTACGCGCTGCGGCGAGCTGTACGGCCCAAGCGCCAACTGCCCCGCCCGCGCCTTGGATGAGTACCGAGGCAGACTTTATGTCCAATGCGTCGAGTGCGAACTGCGCGGTCACCGCGTCGAGCGGTGCCGTTGCCGCGATCACCGGATCGAGGCTGTCGGGCACCGGTACCAAGAGTGACTGCGCAACCGATATGCGTGTCGCATGCGCGCCCATGCGCGGCAGGATTCCTGCGACCCGCTGCCCGACTGACAATCGCGGGTGATCGGGAGCGCCGAGGTGTTCGATGATGCCGATGAAGTCATAGCCGGGCACGAACCTCGGCACTGGCTGCATGAGATAGTCGCCGCGAACAGCGAGCGCGTCGGTGACTCCTACCGAAGCGTGAGTGATCCGAACGACTGCTCGAGCCCGGCTCATTCGGAGCATGTCCTTTCGTGTCGCTTCTTCCCGTACGGTTCCGAACCGGGCAACCCGCATGACCCACGATTCGGGCGCTACCCCAGATATGTGACTTATCATGTAAATCAGCCTACCGGAGATGGATGACATGTCACGCACTTCTCGCGAGGACGCGGTTCTCACGTTCTCGTTCCAGCTCAAGAGCCTCACCACGGAACTCAACGCCGCACTTGCGGTGCTCTTTCGCCCACTCGGATTGAGCTGTGTGCAGGCGGAAGCTCTCATGGCACTCGACGCACTCGGGCCGGTGTCTCTCAAAGAGCTCGCAGCGCATCTCGTCGCGGAATCCGGACATCCCAGCCGTCTCATCTCGCGGCTGGTAACTGACGGGCTGGTCGTCCGTACCGGCTCGTCCACAGACGGGCGGGCGGTGGTGCTCGAGCTCACGGAACGCGGCAGAGAGCTGGCCGGAAGCGCGCGCGAGGCTCGCCGCCCCCTGGTCGACGATTTCGCACGCGCGCACGGGGCGCGTCTCGCCGAGACGGCGGAGCTCCTTCGAGAACTCCGTGCGGAGCTCACCGAGCGATAGCACGGGCGCGTCTGGCACCTAACTCAGAATCCCGGTGCTGGGCCGTCATAGTGCGGTGATCTGGAAAAACGAAAAACCCCGGCATTGGCGGGGGTTTTCTCGTGGTGGGCGATACCGGACTCGAACCGATGACCTCTTCCGTGTGAAGGAAGCGCGCTACCAACTGCGCCAATCGCCCGCCCGATAATCTTGCCACAGGTTGCAGCATCCGATTGCACATTACGGAGCTGACGATCCCTTGAGACTCGCCCGGGTTTCGTCGGTTTGGTCTGAGCGCTATTCATCGGATAGAGTCTTCGAGCACGCAGAAATGCGAGCAAATGCGGATGTGGCGCAGTGGTAGCGCATCACCTTGCCAAGGTGAGGGTCGCGAGTTCGAATCTCGTCATCCGCTCGAGTGAAGTCTCACGCGTCGTGGGGACCCACCATGGTGGCGTGGCCGAGAGGCGAGGCAGCGGCCTGCAAAGCCGTCCACACGGGTTCGAATCCCGTCGCCACCTCCACTCAAGAAAAGCACGACAATGGGCGATTGGCGCAGCGGTAGCGCGCTTCCCTGACACGGAAGAGGTCACTGGTTCGATCCCAGTATCGCCCACAAGAATTAGCCCCGGTTCGCCGGGGCTTTTCTCGTTCGAAGTGAGTCCGTCGCAAGGCCGACCGCTTCAACACCATGCGGATGTGGCGCAGTGGTAGCGCACAACCTTGCCAAGGTTGGGGTCGCGAGTTCGAATCTCGTCATCCGCTCAGATTGTGAAAAGGCTCGTCAGGAATCCTGGCGGGCCTTTTTGGTTTGTTGCGCTGGCCTGTGGCGTACTCGGCAGCCCACCGACCCGACTAAAGTTGATGGGGTTCTGCAACTGATTCAAGGAGTGTGCCCGTGGCCGACGGATTCGAGCTCTTCACCGATCGCAACGTCGTCGCGATGCGCGTCAATGGTGAGCTGAAGGACCTGGCTGCGACAGTCACTGATTCAGACACGGTCGAGCCCGTGCTGATCGATTCTCCCGATGGGCTCAACATCCTGCGCCACTCGGCCGCCCATGTTGCCGCTCAGGCGGTTCAGACGATCAACCCCGAGGCGAAGCTGGGCATCGGCCCACCCATCACGGATGGTTTCTACTACGACTTCGATGTCGAGGTTCCCTTTGGCCCTGACGATCTCAAAGCGATCGAAAAGGCGATGGAGCGCATCATCAAGCAGGGGCAGCGCTTTGTTCGTCGTGTGGTTACCGAGGATGAGGCTCGCGCTGAGCTCGCCGATGAGCCGTACAAGCTCGAGCTGATCGGCCTCAAGGGCTCGGCTTCTGAGGGCGGCGACAACGAGTCCGTGGAGGTCGGCGCTGGTGAGTTGACGATCTACGACAACGTCGACCCCAAGACTGGTGAGACCGTGTGGAAGGACCTCTGCCGCGGCCCCCACGTTCCGAGCACTCGCATGATCGGTAACGGTTGGAAGCTCATGCGTACGGCCGCCGCCTACTGGCGCGGTTCGGAGAAGAACAAGCAGCTGCAGCGCGTCTACGGCACTGCGTGGCCGACCAAGGACGAGCTCAAGGCATACACGACTCGCCTCGAAGAGGCCGCCAAGCGAGACCACCGCAAGTTGGGTGCGGAGCTGGACCTGTTTTCGTTCCCCGACGAAATCGGCTCGGGGCTCGCGGTGTTCCACCCGCGGGGCGGGATCATCCGGCACGAGATCGAGCAGTACATGCGTCAGCGCCTGCTCGAGAACGACTACGAACTGGTCAACACCCCTCACATCACCAAGGGGCACCTGTTCGAAACCAGCCAGCACCTCAACTGGTACAAGGACGGCATGTTCCCGGCAATGCACCTCGATGAGGAGCACGACGCCGAGGGCAACATCACGAAGCAGGGCCAGGATTATTACCTGAAGCCCATGAACTGCCCGTTCCACAACCTGATCTTTAGGGCCCGTGGACGCAGCTACCGAGAGCTTCCCCTGAGGCTTGCAGAGTTCGGCACGGTTTACCGCTACGAGAAGAGCGGAACGCTCTCCGGGCTTACCCGCGTTCGCGGCCTAACCCAGGACGACGCTCACATCTATGTGACTCCTGAGCAGGTCAAGGACGAGATCAAGCGCCAGCTCGATTTCGTCTTTGAGACCCTTCGCGGCTACGGCCTCGATGACTTCTATCTCGAACTGTCGACCCGCGACCCCGAGAAGTCGGTTGGTACGGACGAGCAGTGGGAAGAGGCGACGAACACCCTCAGAGAGGTGGGAATCGAATCGGGCCTTGAGCTCGTCAGCGACCCGGGTGGAGCCGCGTTCTACGGCCCCAAGATTTCCGTTCAGGCGCGAGACGCCATCGGGCGCACCTGGCAGCTGTCGACGGTTCAGCTTGACTTCAACCAGCCCGCACTATTCGAGCTGGAATACACGGCATCAGACGGGTCTCGCCAGCAGCCGGTGATGATTCATCGGGCGCTGCTCGGTTCCATCGAGCGGTTCTTCGCGATCCTGCTGGAGCATTACGCGGGCGCATTCCCCGTATGGCTCGCCCCGGTGCAGGTTGTCGCAATTCCTGTTGCCGAGGAGTACAACGAGTACCTCGCAGAGGTCGTTGCCCGGCTCAAGAAGCATGGTGTTCGCGCGGAGCTCGATGATTCGAGTGACCGGATGCCCAAGAAGATCCGCACCCACACCAAGGCAAAGGTTCCCTTCCAGCTCATCGCTGGAGAAGAGGATCGCGCCGCTGGTGCCGTGAGCTTCCGCTTCCGCGATGGTCATCAGGAGAACGGCATCCCTGTTGACGAGGCGGTTGAGCGCATCCTCGAGGCGATCCGCTCTAAGGCGCAGGTCTGATGGCTTCCTACAGCGAAGACGAGTTCGCCGGCATCCCTGCGGAGCCTGCCTCGTCCTTCGCTGCAGCTCCGGATGCCTATCAGCGGCTCTGGACGCCTCACCGGCTCGTCTACATCGAGGATGGGCAGCAGCCGGCCAAGGACGACTGTCCCTTCTGCCTCGCTCCCGAGAAGAGCGATGAGGACGCCCTGATCGTCGCTAGGGGCGAACACGCGTACGTTCTTCTCAACCTATTCCCGTATAACTCTGGCCACCTGCTGGTGTGTCCGTATCGCCACATTGCAACCTATGACGAGGCAACGGATGCTGAGGTCGCCGAGATCGGCAGCCTCACTCAGACAGCGATGAGGGTTCTCCGGGAAACGTCATCGTGCGATGGCTTCAACATCGGCATGAACCAGGGTCGTATCGCGGGGGCGGGCATCGCTGCGCACCTGCACCAGCACATTGTTCCCCGGTGGGCCCTCGACTCAAATTTCTTCCCGATAATCGCGGGAACAAAGGCAGTCCCTCGGCTTTTGGGCGATGTCCGGGCAGAGGTTGCCAACGCATGGCCACGGTCGTGATCGGCCCGCGTTAGCCTGCGGAGAAGCTAGCGCACCTGCGTGACCGCAAATTGCAGGCGGGGGTGCGCGTACGTCTCCTGAGACTCGACCAGCAGCAGCTCGCGGGATCCAGCCTCGTAGGTGTTCTGCAGTAGGTCGTAGACGCTGGAGGTCGTCCGGGCGAGCGCCGTTGCAGCGTCGCCGGTTTGGCGGTAGTGCGCCGTGAACAGTGCTGCGGTGACGTCGCCCGATCCATTCGCCTTCATCGGAATGTGTGGTGTCTGCACGATCCAGGCGCCCTTGTCATCGACGGCCAGCATCTCGATCGTGCCTTCGGGACGTTCGGGGCGCTCGACACTGGTGACGAGTACGGTGCTCGGGCCCATTGCGCGGGCCGCATCGACAGACTCCAGCGTGGACTCCAAATCGGCAGGGTCGGTGCCGGTGAGAAAGCCGAGCTCGAACTGATTGGGGGTGATGATGTCGGCGGCCGGTACGACGCGCTCTCGCAGCAGAATCGGGATGGCGGGGGCGACGAAGCATCCGGACTTCGCGTTGCCCATGACCGGGTCACAGGCGTAGACGGCGGAGGGGTTGGCGGACTTGACTCGCGCCACGGTGTCAAGGATCACGTCACCGATACCTTCACCGCCCTGGTAGCCAGACAACACGACGTCGATGTCCTCGAATGCCCCGCGCTCTTCGATTCCCAAGATCACGTCGCGGACGTCGTCTGGGCTGATGAGCGGTCCTCGCCAGGCGCCGTAGCCCGTGTGGTTGGAGAACGTGACGGTGTAGACGGGATAGACCTCGACGCCGATTCGCTGTAGCGGAAAGACGGCGGCGGAGTTGCCGACGTGTCCATAAGCGACTGCGGACTGGATGGAGAGAATCTTCACTAGGGCTCCTGTGAATAACGGACGGGTCAGGCGGTGCGGAGAACGGCGTGGACGGCGGCGGCGATGTCGGAAGCCAGCTGGCGGGCGTCGGCATCGTCGAGATCATGGACGGTGAGGCGAAGGTGCCGGGTGGTCGCATCGTCGGCAAGAAGAAACTCGTCGCCGGGACGGGCCAGCCACCCGCGCCGCATGAGCTGCTCTGTGACGGCACGCGCCGGCGCCGGCAACGGCAGCCACACGCTCAGCCCATCGCCGGGGCGGCACGGAAGTCCTGCAGCGAGGGCGTACTCAGCAAACGCGGCATTCCGCGCACGGTAGTGCTCCGCCGCACGCTCGACCCCTGCCATGACCTCGGCATCGCCCACGAGGGCGACGACAAGGCGTTGCAATAGGTGGCTCACCCAGGTCGAGCCGGGGCTCAGCCGCTGCCCCAGCCGGTCGGCGGTCTCCGCGTCGCTTGCTGTGAGTGCGAGGCAGAGGTCTGGGCCGAGAAACTTGGAGACGGAGCGGATGAGAGCCCAGCGGCGATGCTCTGGTCCGATGATCGAAAAGTAGGGGCGGCGCGAGAGCATCGAGAAGTGATCGTCTTCGATTACCAGCACGTGTGGATACGTGACGAGAACCCCTCGCAGCGCTGCGGCACGCTCCTCGGTGAGACTCGCGCCTGTGGGGTTATGCGCGCGCGGCGTGCACACAATGGCACGCACCCCCGCTTCTAACGCAGCCCGGAGTCCGTCGACGGTCATCCCATCACCGTCCACCGGGATCGGATGCGGCCGGTAGCCTCCCACACGCACTGTCCGCAGAGCGGAAAGAAAGCAGGGGTCCTCGAGCCCTACCAGGTCGCCCCGCGAGAGAGCATCCGCGAACAGTCGCTCGAGGGCGTCAACGGCACCGCCCGTAACCGTAAGGCGCAGGTCGGGCCGCGGGCCTAGGTCCCGCGACATCCATGCAAGCGCCCACTCCTCTAACGATGGGTCGATGGTCGGCTCGCCATACAGCACCGGATGGCCGGCGAGCGTCGCGAGGGCGGGGGAGAGGTCGGGAATGAGGGCGGGATCGGGGTTGCCGTTAGCGACATCTCGGAGAACCGAGTCCGGAGCGTAGCCTTCGAGCGGCACTGAGGAGCGCGTCGCAACTCGGGTGCCTCCTCGTCCGCGTGTCTCGACGGTGCCGGTGCGGCTGAGCAGCCGATACGCAGCGACAACCGTGTTGCGGTTGATGCCGAGTTCCTCCGCAAGCGAGCGAATGGGTGGCAGCGCGTCGCCCGGGGCGAGGATTCCGTGATCAATGAGCGCGCGGACACTCTCGACGATCTCCGCCGCGGTCTCACCCGCGATGAGGTCGAGTTTCACGCGCGCGTCTCCGATCGTCACGCTGTCAGTCTATGGGTCATGCCATGCTACGGTTTGGCCTATGTCAAACGAAGGAGTGATGATGTCAACCACGCACGGAACGGCTCGTGTCAAGCGAGGACTCGCTGAGATGCTCAAGGGCGGCGTCATTATGGACGTCGTCAACGCCGATCAGGCGAAAATCGCCGAAGACGCCGGCGCGGTCGCCGTTATGGCTCTTGAGCGCGTGCCCGCAGACATCCGATCGCAGGGCGGCGTGGCTCGCATGAGCGACCCCGGCCTCATCGACGGCATCATCGACGCCGTCTCCATCCCGGTCATGGCTAAAGCGCGCATCGGCCACTTCGTCGAAGCCCAGGTTCTCCAGTCACTCGGAGTCGACTACATCGACGAATCAGAGGTTCTGAGCCCGGCGGACTACGTCAACCACATCGACAAGTGGAACTTCACGGTTCCCTTCGTATGTGGCGCAACGAACCTCGGCGAAGCGCTTCGACGCATCAATGAGGGTGCCGCGATGATTCGCTCCAAGGGCGAAGCTGGAACCGGGGACGTTTCTGAAGCGACTAAGCACATCCGCACCATCAAGCGCGAGGTCGCACGGCTGACCTCGCTCAGCGCCGATGAACTCTATGTAGCGGCGAAGGACCTCCAGGCTCCTTACGAGCTCGTCCTCGAAATCGCCACGACGGGCAAGCTCCCCGTTGTGCTCTTCACCGCAGGCGGAGTTGCGACACCTGCCGATGCGGCTCTCATGATGCAGCTCGGCGCTGATGGGGTCTTTGTTGGATCCGGCATCTTCAAGTCGGGAGAGCCGGCGAAACGCGCCGCTGCCATCGTCAAGGCAACGACATTCTTCGATGACCCAGCGGTTATTGCCGAGACGTCGCGCGGCTTGGGGGAGGCCATGGTCGGCATCAACGTCTCAGACCTCGCCGCTCCGCACCGCCTCGCAGAACGTGGCTGGTAACCCGACCGTACCGGCGGCGCCTCGCGTCGGTGTCCTCGCCCTCCAGGGCGACTTCCGCGAGCACCGTCAGATGCTGGAGTCGCTCGGCGCGGACACCGTCGCTGTGCGCCGCGAGACCGACCTCGCCGCGATCGACGGGCTCGTCATCCCCGGCGGCGAATCCACGGTGATCGACAAGCTCTCGCGCGCATTCGGAGTCGCCGACCCGATCAAAGCCGCAATTTCTGGAGGCCTCCCCGTCTACGGCACGTGTGCCGGGCTCATCATGGTGGCGGATCGCATCCTCGACGGCGCAGCATCCCAGCAATCATTTGGCGGGTTGGATGTTTCGGTGCGACGCAATGCGTTTGGCTCGCAGACGGAGTCATTCGAAACCGCATTGTCGATTCCGGTTCTCGGGGAGCGGCCCATGCGCGCCGTCTTTATTCGCGCCCCCATCGTCGTCGAGACGGGGCCGGGGGTCTCCGTTTTGGCATCCCTCGTCGATGGCACGATCGTCGCGGTCGAGCAAGCGAACATCATCGCGACCTCGTTTCATCCCGAGGTGACAGACGACTACCGGCTTCATCGATATTTTCTTGACCGCGTAACAGAACGGATGCTGGCGCGCTGAAGGGACAGGCTCGCTCGGCTCGCTAGAATGACCTCTATGTCAGGTCACTCCAAATGGGCAACCACTAAGCACAAGAAGGCCGTCATTGACGCGCGTCGGGCAAAGTCGTTCGCCAAGCTCATCAAGAACATCGAAGTAGCGGCGAAGATTGGCGGAGCCGACCTCTCGGGCAACCCCACACTGGTCGACGCTATTCAGAAGGCCAAGAAGACGTCGGTTCCGAACGACAACATTGACCGCGCCGTCAAACGCGGCGCTGGCCTCACCGGCGAGGTCATCGACTACTCCACGATCATGTACGAGGGCTACGCGCAGGGTGGCGTGGCGCTGCTGATTGAGTGTCTCACCGACAATAAGAACCGCGCCGCTGCGGAGGTTCGCACGGCGATGAACCGCAACGGCGGCAACATGGCTGACCCGGGCAGTGTCGCCTACAACTTCAACCGCAAGGGCGTCGTTTCGGTCATGAAGACCGACTCGCTCACGGAAGACGATGTCCTTCTTGCCGTTCTCGATGCGGGCGCAGAAGAGGTCATTGACCGTGGCGCGGGCTTCGAGATCATCTCCGAGGCGTCTGACCTCGTCGCCGTTCGCACGGCCCTGCAAGAGGCGGGAATCGACTACGAATCTGCTGAGGCGGAGTTCGTTCCCAACCTCACGATCGAGATCGATGCAGAGACGGCTCGCAAGGTTTTCAAGCTCATCGATGCCCTAGAGGACAGCGAAGACGTGCAGAACGTCTACGCTAATTTCTCCGTCTCTGCCGAGACTCAGGCCGAACTCGACGAAGACGAGTAGGTCGAATCTCCTGTGACCGTAAGGGTGCTCGGCGTAGACCCTGGGCTGACGCGCTGCGGCGTGGGAATCATCGATCTGACCCAGGGGCGCGCCGCGACTCTCGTTGAGGTCGGGGTAATTAGGACTCCTCCCGATCTTGCCCTCGAGCGCAGGCTGCTCATAATCGGCGAACAGCTCGATGCGATCATGAACGAGTTCTCCCCGACCGCGGTTGCGCTTGAGCGAGTGTTTGCGCAGCATAATTTGCGAACTGTGATGGGCACGGCGCAGGTGAGCGGCGTCGTTCTTCTTGCCGCTGCCCGGCGCGGGCTCGCCGTGGGGCTGCACACTCCGTCTGAGGTTAAAGCGGCTGTGACCGGATACGGATCCGCCGATAAGAAGCAGGTCGGAGCGATGGTCGCGCGCATCTTGCGGCTCGACGCGCCGCCAGAGCCTGCCGATGCTGCGGATGCCCTTGCCCTCGCGCTATGCCATGCCTGGCGGGGAATGCCCTCCGGCATTGGCGGGGCGACGAGCACGACACCAGCCCAGCAGGCGTGGCGCGCCGCCGAGCGCTCCGGCCGAAAGTCCGAGGCTGCTCCTAGGCTGGATACATGATCTCTTCTGTGCGCGGCACTCTGCTTTCTCTCGCGGGTTCCGTCGCGGTTATCGAGGTCGGGGGCATCGGTCTCGCAGTCGCCATTACGCCCCAGCATGCCCTAAGCCTGCGCACCGGATCCGAGGTCACCGTCCACACCGCGCTCATCGTTCGCGAGGATGACCTATCTCTCTATGGTTTCGCCGACCGGGATGAACTCTCGGTGTTTGACCTCCTGCGGGGAGTCACCGGAGTCGGACCAAAATCGGCAATGGGGGTCCTCGCAGCCATGACGCCCGACGAGATCGCTCGGGCCGTCAACTCCGAGAACGACTCGGCGTTCCGCAAAGTATCGGGGATCGGCCCCAAAACGGCGAAGCTGATCGTGCTGTCCCTCGCGGGCAAGCTAGTGGCCGTGGCGCCGTCCCCGTCTGCTGCTGCACCGCAGCCGATTGTTCGCGACAGCGTAGTGCAAGCACTTATTGGTCTCGGATGGAACGAGAAGGCAGCCCAGGATGCTGCTGACGAGGCGATCTCAAGCGCTGCGGGAGCGCAGCGGGAGAGTGTTCCGGCTCTTCTGCGTCTCGCGCTTTCCGAACTCGGCCCGTCCGCCGTGCGCGAGGGTGCTGCGCGATGAGCTCAGAAGCGTTTGGTTTTGAGCGGAGCTCTGTGGAGTCCGTGGTGGTGCCCGTGCCGGAGTCGACGGCAGAGTTGGCGTTCGAAGGGGCACTACGCCCACGCTCGCTTTCAGAGTTCGTCGGCCAGACCAAGGTCCGCGCGCAGCTTGAACTCTTGCTTCAGGCTGCCGCCCTTCAGTCGCGAACGCCCGACCACATCCTGCTCGCCGGCCCTCCAGGGCTGGGCAAAACGACGCTTGCGATGATCGTGGCTCATGAGAGCGATCGCCCGCTGCGCATGTCTAGCGGGCCGGCGATTCAACATGCGGGCGACCTGGCGGCCCTGCTCTCGTCACTAGTGCCCGGCGAGGTCTTGTTTATCGACGAGATCCACCGGATGGCCCGGTCCGCCGAGGAGATGCTCTATCTCGCTATGGAGGACTTCCGCATCGACATCATGGTGGGCAAGGGGGCTGGGGCAACCTCGATCCCCCTTGATTTGGCGCCGTTCACGCTCGTCGGTGCCACGACCCGCTCCGGCCTGCTGCCGAATCCTCTGCGTGACCGCTTCGGCTTTACCGCTCATCTGGAGTTCTATTCCGATGACGAGCTCGCCCATGTCATTTCCCGCGCCAGTCGCCTTTTGGAACTCGAGATCGACTCAGAGTCACTGGGGGAGATCGCGGGGAGGAGCCGAGGCACACCACGAATCGCCAATCGCCTGCTTCGGCGGGTACGGGATTTTTCACTCGTCAATGGGCGGGAGGGGCTGGAGGCCGTTCAGGCGGCGCTCAAGCTTTATGACGTCGACGATCTTGGCCTCGATCGGCTGGACCGAGCGGTTCTCTCGACCATCATCCAGCAGTTCGGGGGAGGGCCGGTAGGGCTCGGCACGCTTGCCGCATCCGTCGGTGAAGAAGCGGAGACGATTGAGTCGGTCGCCGAACCGTTCCTGGTGCGAATGGGACTAATTTCGCGAACCCCCCGAGGTCGGGTCGCCACTCAGAAGGCCTGGGAACACCTTGGAATAGCGCCGCGGGAGTCTGCACTCTTCCGCGATGGCCTATAATTTAACGACCATCGTGCGCACCGTCGTGCGCAGATTTCCCTCTGGAAGGCCCCTCCGCATGGATCCGCTACTTATTGTCATGATGGCCCTCTTGGCCGTCTTCATCTTCTTCCAGTTCCGCACGTCTAAGAAGCGCCGCGCAGAGCAGGAGACCCTGCAGTCAAAGATGGTTCCCGGCGCTGAAGTTATGACGCAGTTCGGCGTCTACGGAACGCTGCTTTCGGTAGATGAGGAGTCCAACGAGGCCCTCCTCGAGACGACCCCCGGCACCGTTCTTCGCGTCCACCGTCAGACGATCCTTAAGGTTGTCGAGAACGACGCGGACGAGGCCGACAGCATCGCAACAGACGAGACCGTGATCGACGAACCGACCACCATTGACTCCGCATCGGACGACACCCATACGGTGACAGCGGATGGCGATGCCAAGGGCGTCGACGGCCGTGCTGCCGACAAGGGCAACGACTAGCCACTAGTCTTCTGTGTGCGCGACCGACGGTGGCCGCGATTCCTGACCTGACCTCCCTCGAGATGTTGTCTCGCGGAGTAGAAAGCTGAGTTCCTAGGTGGCACAACGATCGACCCCGGTCAAGAAGGCTTGGCGTTCCCTCTCATGGCTCGGCGTCATCGTCGTCGCGCTGGTCGGGTTCAACGTCGCAGGAGTGATCTGGCAGGGCTCTGGGTGGACCCCCAAGCTCGCGCTGGATCTCGAGGGCGGCACCCAGATCATCCTGGCCCCTCAGCTTGAAAGCGGCCAAGAAGT
>NZ_JBACFR010000177.1:0-4158 GCF_056262345.1 Homoserinimonas sp. | reverse complement strand
TCGTCGATCGGCATAGCGTGGTCGACGCTCGTATAGGCGATGCCGAAACCGCCGCCGAGGTTGAGCTCGGGAACGGGACCGCCCTCAAGGAGCTGGGCCTGCAGCGTCATGAGACGTCGAGCCGATTCGCCGAAGCCATCGGAGCCAAAGATTTGGGAGCCGATGTGGGCGTGAAGCCCGATGAACTCGAGCGACTCGTGCGACCGAATGAGTTCGACGATCGACGGGGCATCCGCGAGCGTGATGCCGAACTTTTGGTCCTCGCGGGCGGTGGCCAGATACTCGTGGGTGCTCGCGTGCACTCCGCTGTTAACGCGCAGTCTCACCTTTTGCCGCACATCGTGGCGCGAGGCCGCCTCGGCGACTCTGCCGACCTCCTCGACGCTGTCGATCACAATAACGCCGATGCCGGAGGCGACAGCGCGATCGATCTCGGCCACGGACTTGTTGTTGCCGTGCAGGCCGATGCGCGCAGCATCCACTCCCGCCGCCAAGGCGACGGCAAGCTCTCCCCCCGACGCGACGTCGATGTAGAGGCCCTCCTCGGTTACCCAACGAGCCACCTCCGCCGACAAAAACGCTTTGCCAGCGTAGTAGACCTTGGCCGCGCTGCCGATAGCGGCGAACTCGCGGTCGAATGCCTCGCGGGTCTCGCGGGCGCGAGACCGGACATCCGCCTCGTCCATTACATAGAGAGGGGTGCCGTAACGGGCGGCGAGCTCGGTAGCGGAGACTCCCCCGACCTCAATGACACCGTCGGCGGCCCGCTCGACCGAACGAGCCCAGACCTCGCGCACGAGCTCATTGGCATCGGCCGGCTCGGCAAGCCAGTCGGGGGCAAGAGGGTTGGCGGTCACACAGGCCTCACGGGGTCGAAGGAACTTGATCGTGGCGACGCCGGCGCACAGATACTCGTAGCGCCGGGCACACTCTGGGAATTCTATTACGCGACGCGCTACTCGCCCGTCTCTGCCCCCTGCGCAGCACACGATCCCTTGCGCGCAAGCGCATCGAGATCGACCGGGACATCGGCACCACGAGCAGTGATGCTGAGCGTGGAAGTCTTGGCCTCAACCCCCGTGATTGTGAAGCTCTCGGGTAGCAGGCTTGCCGTGCACACCGAAAAACCCAGCCCCGTGATGTCGTCGAGCTGTGTGAGGTCGAGGGTGACCGCATCGGCGGCCGTGACGCCGGTGGGCGTAAGCACCAGGTAGCCGCCATCGATTGTGGGCGCGACGGTCGCTGAGAATGGCACGGTCAGGCCGAGAACATCGATCGAAGAGTCGAGCTCGATTCCGTTAGGAACGAGTCGAACCGCCCCGGCGAATCCGGCATTCTCGGCGAGGGCAGAGACCCCCTCCTCCCCGATCGCCAGGTCGACATCCACATCGTCGAGGCTCCCCGAAACGGTCTGGAGCAGCATCGAGAACCCGTTGATCGTGACATCGACAGTCGAATCGGAACCCGGGATGCGCTTCTTGATCTCGGCCTCAGCGCGCGTCTCGGCAAAATCGCGCAGGCCCATATCGACGAGCACGGCGGCGCCGCCGAGGATGACGACCGTGATGAGAAGCCCCACGGTGATGCGAAGAGCCTTGCGGCCCGCCCGACGCTCGCCGGGCCGGTAGGAGGTCTCGGGTCGTCGGGCCATGGGCGCTACATCCTTTCGGGGGCGTCTACTCCGAGCAGGCCGAGCGCGTTGCGCAGCACCTGCCCCGTCGCATCATTAAGCCACAGACGGGTGCCGTGCACGGCCTCGACAGGCGCATCGCCCTGAGGAGTTACGCGGCAATTGTCGTACCAGCGGTGATACGCGCCAGCGAGTTCCTCCGCATAGCGGGCCACCCGGTGCGGCTCGCGCAGCTCGGCGGCCTGCAGAACGATGCGCGGGAACTCCGCGAGCGAACCGAGCAGAATGCTCTCAGTTTCGTGGCTGAGCAGGCTCGCGTCGAAGGTGTCGCGAGAGACGCCAGCGGCCTCGGCATTGCGCGAAACCTGGTTGGTGCGGGCGTGCGCATACTGCACATAAAAAACGGGGTTGTCGTTGGTGCGACGCTGCAACACCTCGGGGTCGAGCGTGAGCGGCGAGTCCGCCGGGTAACGCGCGAGCGAGTAGCGCAGAGCATCCGTTCCGAGCCAGGCCTGAAGGTCGTTGAGCTCGATGATGTTGCCGGCGCGCTTGGAGAGCTTGGCACCGTTAATCGACACGAGCTGGCCGATCAGAACCTCGACATCTTTCTGCGGGTCTTCGCCGGATGCGCCCGCAATTGCCTTAATGCGGTGCACGTAGCCGTGGTGGTCGGCGCCGAGCAGGTAGATCTTGTGGTTGAAGCCGCGATCGGTCTTGCTCAGGTAGTAGGCGGCGTCGGCGGCGAAGTAGGTGTAGATGCCGTTGCCGCGCTTGATGACGCGATCTTTGTCGTCACCGAAATCGGTCGTGCGCACCCAGATCGCGTCGTCTTCGTCGTAGACGTGACCCTGCTCGCGCAGACGGTCGACGGCCCGGTCGATGGCGCTGGGGTTGCCCTCGTGGAGGGTGCGCTCCGAGAACCACACGTCGAACTCCACGTTGAAGCGGGCCAGGGAATCCTTGATCTCCTGCAGCTGCAACTGGTAGCCCAGTTCGCGGGCCAGTGCGAGGGCCGTCTCGTCGTCGAGTTCGAGCAGATTCGGTTCGAGCTCGAGCACGCCCTTGGCCAGGTCGGTCACGTACTGACCCGGGTAACCGTTCTCCGGGGTCGGCTCTCCCTTGGCGGCAGCAAGAATGCTCGCCCCAAAGTTGTTCATTTGGTTGCCGGCGTCATTGATATAGAACTCGTTGGTGACATCCGCCCCCGCAGCGCGCAGAACGCGACCGAGCGAGTCGCCCAGCGCGGCCCAACGGGTGTGGCCAATGTGGAGCGGACCGGTGGGGTTGGCCGAGACGAACTCGAGGTTGATCTTCTGCCCGGCCAGACCATTGCTCGTGCCGTAGGCCGTGCCCTGCTCCACAATGCTCTTGGCGAGTGCGCCAGCCGCAGCGGCATCCAGCGTGATGTTAATAAAGCCGGGGCCAGCAACGTCGACCGACGCGACACCGTCGACCTTTGCGATGCCCTCGGCGAGCGCCGTGGCAATCTCCCGCGGGTTAGAGCCGAGCGGCTTAGCAATCTTGAGGGCGACGCTCGATGCCCAGTCACCGTGATCCCGGTTCTTGGGGCGGTCGAGACGCACATCGTCGATCGAGACGGACACGGTGCCCTCCCGCGACGCAACCAGGGCGTTAACGATGTCGAGAATGCGGGCGGAGAGTTCAGCGGGAGTCACTCCCGAATTCTACCGGCCCGATCGCTGCATGCTTGCGGCATAACGGGTGCCGGGGCTCTCGACCGGCGGGGCAACCCTCTGGCGCGGCCCCTCAGACGGCAGAATAGGAGGGTGACCATTGCCCAGCATCCTCGTCGTATCGCCCGCATCGCCGCAATCGCCGCCGTCGCCGTGGTGGCGCTCAGCGGATGCGCCCCCGAAAGCAGCGGGCACGGGGCATCCCACTCCCCCAGCGCGAGCCCGAGCGCGAGCGCAAGCAGCAGCGCATCCCCGGCGCCGAGTTCACCGGCCGTCGATGAATCGACCGCCGTCGGGGTGACCTGCGACGAAATCATCACGGCGCAGAACCTCTACGACTTCAATCCCAACTACTCCCGCATCGATGCGCCAGCATCCGTGAGCGCCACTGCGAAAGAAGCCATCGACCTCAAGGGCATCGCCTGCTACTACGTGAACCAGACGAGCGGCGAGGTCATCACCGTGACCGTGGCGACGCCCGGCCCGACCAAGCTTGCGGCGCTACGAAGCGAGCTCACGGCCAGCGCAACCGCGGCCCCTCAACTGGGCGACGCATGGTTCGCCGACGGTCAAGCGACGGTGCTCGCTGGCAGCACCTACTGGATCACGGTCTCGTCCGACGCTTTCTACGAGGGCGTCGACGCCCAGCAGCTCGTCACCTACGTGACCAGTCACCTCGGATAGGGCCCGGCCGCCCCTCACGGGCTGCTAACCTAGACAAGCGCTCCGGGCCTCCACGCCCGGAGCGCACACATCCGCCCTCGTAGCTCAGGGGATAGAGCGCCGGTTTCCGGTACCGAAGGTCGGGGGTTCGAATCCCTCCGAGGGCACTTC
>NZ_JBACFR010000176.1:0-9060 GCF_056262345.1 Homoserinimonas sp. | reverse complement strand
ATGGGCAAGCCCTCGCCATCTCGGGTTGTGAAGGCCCTCACCGCAACCCCTGGCGAAAGCTAGGAGCCGCTCGTATTCTGGCCGGATGTTGTTACCATCTGGCCCTGGAGCTCGGCGTCCCACCGTTGTGTGTGGGGCGATGTTTGTGGGAGCGGCACAATCGGCGCGAGGGGTGCGCCGTGGCTCATGACGCGTTGCCAGAAGGCGAGGTCGATGCCGGGCGTAGAGAAACGGCCGACGAGCGTGCCGATCGCAACTGGGCGGAGATCGTGCAGGAGCTTCGCGCTACCCAAACCGGCTCCCTCATCCTGGGCGGTTTTTTGCTCACGTTGCCGTTTCAGCAACGTTTTTCGGAGCTTGAGCATTCGCAGGTCGTGCTGTACCTCGTGCTGGTGACCCTCGCGACCACCGTGACGCTCATTGGTCTGGCGCCGGTCGGTCTGCATCGGGTGCTGTTCCAGCAGCATCGCAAGCAGCGCCTCGGCGCGGTCGGCGATCACTTGCTCAAGCTCATGCTCGTGCTGGTAACCCTGCTTGCTGCCGGCGTCACAGTGCTGCTCTTCGACGTCGTGCTCGGGGTGCTCGGCGAGGACTAATGCGCAATGGGACAGCAGGCAACGAAAGGAGGGCACAATGCCCGGCAAGAAGAACCCGAGTCTCAAAGACCCGGAGCTTTATGAAAAGTTACGCGACGACGGTGCCTCCAAAGAGAAGGCGGCGAGGATCTCCAATGCTGCGGCACAGCAGGGGAGATCCACGATGGGGCACCGCGGCGGCGAAGCCGAGTCCTATGAGGATCGCACGGTGGGAGAGCTAAGAGCGCGGGCGAAGGAGCTGGGGCTTTCTGGCTACTCCGGCAAGCGCAAGGGCGAGCTTGTCGACATGCTGCGCAACCACTAGCGGCCCCAGATTTCTGCCGGTTAACGCACGAATCGGGGTGGCCGAAGCCACCCCGATCCCGTTGGTTACGCTCCGAAGATGCTCTTCCAGTTCGCGAGGTACTCGTCGAACCAGGCCTTGTCGAGCACGCGCTCGACGTTGGTGAGCTTGACCTCGCTGTCGCCGGCGAGGGTCTCGACCGAGGCTAGCGGGCTGAACGCGTCCTTAGCCGCGATGGCCTGGCCCTCTTCTGACATGAAGAAGTCCATGAAGAGCTGGGCTGCGTTCGGGCTCTTGCCCGACTCCGGCATAAAGAACATGTTGCCGATGGCCAGGGCGGGGTCGGGAACCGCGAACTCGATCGGCGCGCCCTTCTCCTTGAGACCTGCCATGTCCGCAGCCGAGACGAAGGCGCCAACGGCGACCTCACCGGCGGCGAGTGCCTCCTGGAGCGCAAACGCGCTCGGGTAGAGGGCGGGGTCCTGTGCGGCGAGATCCTTGGAGTAGTCGGGGTTGTGGGTTTCTTCGACAAAAGCCCAGTGGTCCGCGTGAATCGCCGGCTCGGGCCGTGCGGTGCCGATGGCGCCGTTGCCAAGCTTAGAGACCATGAGGTCGTCATACGACTCAACGCTGTCGGAGTAGAGCGACGTGTTCCAGCCGATCACCATGAGTCCGAGTCCGGCATTGACGACCATGTTGTCGGTCACGTAGTCGCCCCACTCGCCGGCCTGGGTGGCGGGGCCTTCGAGCTCCGAGATCCAGCCCTTGTCTGCCTTGTCGAGAATCCACCCGTAGTCGACCGAGGTGACGACGTCGGCGCCGTCTGCTCCCGTCTCGTGCTCTGCTTCGAGCGCGGCGTTCATGTCGGCGGTGCCCATGACGAGAATCTCGAGGGTGATCTCGGGGTACTTCTCCTCGAAGGCGGCCTTGAGGCCGTCGCGCACTGCCGCAGGGGCGACGGAGTACCAGGTGAGCTGGCCCTCCTTCTTCGCCGCGTCAATCACGGACTGCCATTCGGCGTCGACGGATGCATCGGGGGTTGCTGCGGTTTCGTTGCCGTCGCTGGCGGCGCAGCCAGTGGCGACGAGTGAGAGTGCGAGCAGTGCTCCTGCCGCTGCGCTCATGCGCTTTGTTTGCCTCTTCACGGTGGTTCCCTTCAACTTTCGTTGGTGTGGAGTCGCCTCGCGGTCCACGTGCCGGTGGGGATGTGATGTGCATGGAGGGCGGCCGCTGACCATTCAGTCGTCCGCAACGCTGCGGGTGACCGCGGACCACTTCGTCCGCGAGGCCGGATGGCCCTGACTGGTTCGGCGACGCTATCGTTCGGCTTCCTGTGAGGGCTGGCGAACATCCACGACTCTTTTGATAATCATTATGATAGTTACGCTTGATTGGAAAAGCCAGACTTGGGCGCAAATCCGGCGTCGCTCACAGGGAGTCGAGAGTGTTCTTGCCGCCCAGTTTGACCGCCACGATCAAGCCAACCGCGGTGACCGCAGACATGATGAGACTCACGGCGGCCACCATCGGGTAGGAGCCGTGCGTCCACTCTGCGTACAGCAGTGTGCCCAGCACCTGGGTGCGTGCCGAGCGGACGAACATCGATGCGGCGAACTCATGCGTCAAGATCACGAATGCGAGGATGCCGGCGCCAGCCATTGCCCCTCTCATCATGGGAATCACGACGGTGAGGTGGGCGCGAACGATGCCGGCCCCGCTCGCCCGGGCGGCATCTTCGTGCGAGGTGCCGATAGCCATTCGCGAGGCAAGTTGCATGCGCACGGTGAACGGGATCACGAGCACCACATAGGTGAGCACGATCAGAAGCGGGGTTCCGTAGAGCATGAACGGGTTGCCCGTGTAGACGAAGAGCAGGCCGACGCCGAAGACGACCGCCGGAACGCCGAGCGGAATCTGAATGAGCACATCGATGATGCCGCGAACGATCGTGTTGCCGCGCTTGCGGTACAGGATCTCGGTGAGCAGGTACCCGAGCGGCAGGGCGATGATGATCGCGCCGACCGAGGTGCCGACGCTGTTGATCAGCGCGTCCATGATCGCGGGCGTGCTGAACGCCTGCGCGAAGTTATCGAGGGTCAGCTTGGTGATCGTCGCGGTCCAGAAGGGCATCAGCGAGACCAGGATGATGGCGCCGAACGGCAGCACGATCGTGAAGAACGCGTAGACGGCGAGGATGGGCGCCGCGAGACGGGACGGCTTGCCCGGGCGGGACGTGCCCTTGGTGCCCGTGCTCACGAAGCGAAAATCGTTTCGCAGCAGCAGGCGCTGAACGAGGATGAAGATAATTCCCGCGATGAGCAATGGCGAGGCCACGGCCGCCGCGAGGGCGAAGTCGGTGGGTGCCGTGCCGCCGAAGCGGTAAATCTCGGTTGCCAGAACCCGGATGCCTTCTCGAGACCCGAGAAACTGGGGGGCCGTGAGCTGGCCCAGGCCGAGCAGCATGGCAAATGCCGCCGAATAGACCAGTGCGGGGCGGAGCATGGGCAGCACAACCGAGAAGAACGCCCTGGTGGAGGACGCACCGGCAACGGATGCGGCTTCGATGGTCTCAAAGTTCAGTTGCTTCAGACTGCCCTGAATAAAGAGGTAGACGAGGGGCGCGAGCTGGAGCCCGGTCACGATCACGATGCCGGGAACGCTGTAGATATTGAGTGGGCCGCTCGGCAGGCCGACTTCGGGGGCTGCGACATCGATAAAGGGGAGTGCCCGCAGTGCGATGTTGACGAAGCCCACCTGGGGGGAAAGCAGGAAGGCCCAGCCCACGACGACCGCAACAGCCGGCAGCACGATCGGGAGAATGGGGATGACCGTCATCCAGGAGTGCCGTTTGGGCAGGCGAAGCGAGAACCAGGCGAGCGTGGTGCCGAGGGCGAGCGAGATGACGAGCGAACCGAACCCGAGCACGACGGTCGTGAGCAGCGTCGTGCCGATGTCGGGCAGAGCCATGGCCTCGAGGTAGGCTCGTCCGCCGTCTTCCAAGGCGAGGTATTGCAGTCGCAACAGTGGGTAGACCACGAGGAAGGCGAGGATGAGGGCCAGGCCCGAGGTGAGGCCGTGTCGGCGGAACCAGGCGCCGAGCGCCGTGCGACCGCGGGGGGCCAGAGAGTCCTCGGCCTCACTGCTGAGGCCGGGCGCTGGCGTGGCTGCGGTGTGCTCAGCCGTGGCGGTGGGGGTGGTGTCAGGCACTGAGGTCCTCCCGAATCGCGTCATCGCGATGTGATGTGGGCGTGAGCCCGAAGTGTGTACTCCTATAAATCTTTACATACAAATGACGGCCAGGGGAGGAATTCTCTCCTAAAAGGCCGGTTCAACACTGTAATCTTTATATATTTCCCGCTCGTTTCCGTATATGCTTTGAGCCGACCGACCGATGCTGCTTGGATCTGGAGGAGACCCATTGGACTCTGTGCTCGAAACCATCTCGCTGTCCGCTCTGACCACGAAGGTCAAGAAGACGGGGCAGGGGCCAACTCTTCTTATGATCCAAGGCCTCGGAACCGACCACCGTGCATGGGATCCGGTGATCGCACACCTCGCACCGCACGTGCGATGCATCTCGTTCGATAACCGCGGCGTCGGAGACGCGAGTGATGTCGGCCCAGAGACCACGATGGAAGACCTCGCCGACGATGCCGCCGAGCTGATAGAAGCTCTCGGAGAGGGCCCGCTCCATGTGTGTGGTGTCTCCATGGGAGGCGCCATCGCGATGCGCGTGGCCTCGCGGCATCCGCACCTGGTCACGAGCCTCGCCCTGCACTCGACAGCGGCCCGCCCCGACCCTCGACTGCGCGCCATTCTCGACTTTCGCAAGAAGATCGTCGACGGCGGCAACGCCTCGGAGCTTCTGCGCGAGTTCGTGGCGATCACCGCGTTTAGCCAGGACAAGATGGCGCAGCCCCTGCCGGAGGGCGCAACCGAGATCGACAAGATCGATGCCGTCGAATACTCGGCCCACCTGCGCGTTGCCACGGAACAGTGGATGACCGACGAGGAGCTCGCCAAGATCACCGCACCGACACTCGTCACGGTGGGGTCGGAAGATATCCTCACCACCCCCGACCATTCGCGTGACCTGTATCGCGGCATCTCGGGCGCAGAGCTCGTCGTCGTCGAGGGCGGAGGGCACGCGTACTACGCAGAAAACCCCGGGCTTTTTGCCTCGATCCAAATGGGCTGGACCCTGCGCAACGCATGACACACGGGGTGCCGAACGGCACCCATGATCAGGCGTCGTGATCGACGCTGGTGAGTGAAAGGAAGAGGGCCGATGGCTGCCGGGATCACCGTATCGAATCTAACCAAGGGCTTCGGTTCCACCACAGTGGTGGACGGGCTCGACCTCGAAGTTGAGCAGGGCGAGATTCTTGTTCTGCTGGGGCCAAGCGGATGTGGCAAGACCACGACGCTGCGCTGCCTTGCGGGTCTCGAGACGCCAAGTGGGGGAACCATCGCGTTCGACGACAAGACCGTCTTCGACGGCGCCAGCCGCCGCAACGTGCCCATCAATAAGCGCAACATCGGCATGGTCTTTCAGTCCTACGCGCTGTGGCCGCACATGACGGTGCGACAGAACATCGCCTATCCCCTCAAGGTGCGCGGCATGAAGTCAGCCATCGCCGACGGGTGGGTAGAGCGTGCCGCCGAGATGGTGCACTGCACCAATCTTCTCGACCGGTACCCTGCCCAGCTCAGCGGTGGGCAGCAGCAGCGCATCGCACTGGCCCGTGGCCTGGTTGCCCAGCCCAAGGTCGTGCTCCTCGATGAACCACTGAGCAACCTCGATGCCAAGCTGCGCGACCAGGTGCGCACCGAGATTCGCGAGCTTCATCAGGAACTGGGATTCACTGCCGTGCTCGTCACCCACGACCAAGAAGAGGCGCTTGCTCTGGGCGATCGGGTCGCGATTATGAAGGACGGGCGCATAGAGCAGCTCGATACCCCCGAGAAGCTCTTTGTGAAGCCGGCAACCGAATACGTAGCTGGGTTTGTTGGCATGTCCAACCGCATTGAGTGGACTCGCAACGGCAGTGAGTGGCTCTCGACGGGTGGTGCCCGCATGAGCGCGAACGATCTCACCGCTCTCTCGGGTGACCGGGCCGTCTCTCTCATTCGGCCCGACGACCTCAGGGTGCACGCGGCAAAGCCGGCCGCTATGGATCGCTCCCTCGTTCTTGACGCCACGCTCGTCACGGCGGAATACGGCGGACGCCACGTCGACGTGACGCTCAACGCCCAGGGCACCCGTCTACACGTGCGCACGGGCACGGGGGAGTCGGAGGCGTGGATTCGCGCGCTTGCTCCCGGTGCGCCGGTCGCCGTCAGTGCCCCGTTTGCGAGCCTTCACTCGTTCTCTGCATAGCTAGCGGTTGACGGCGACACAGAGGTGGCAGGGGCGGAGGATGCTGCGCGAGGATTCGCCTGGTGGTGGACGGCCACGTACAGCAGGGCGATCACCGCGGCATTGTTCGTGTGGGGCGGCTACTGGCTCGCGATAACCGTTCTGCAGTGGCATGTCGCCTCGATGCCGCAGACAACGCCCGATCAGGTGGGGCTGCTCTACTTCATCCAGCTGTCGCCCATGCTGCTGCTGACTCCTTTTGTCGGGCCGCTGCTTGATCGGATCGGCGGCAGGCCGGTGCTCGTTGCGGCCGGCATCGTCATGGCACTCGTTTCAGCCGCAGGGCTGGCACTCGGGGCGGCTGGCCTGCTCGGGTTTGGGGCGAGCGCCGTGCTCTCCGCCTGTCTCGGCCTGTGCATGGCGATCGGCTCTCCCGCCGTGCATGCCTTCGTGCCCACAACAATCGACCCCGGCGGCCTCGGGCCAGCGGTGCGGTCGGTCGCCGTGTCTCAGAACGTTGCCCGCCTCATCGGTCCTGCGGCGGCGGGGCTCCTTCTCCTTCGGATCGGGGTGCCCTATTCGCTCGTGGCCGTCACTGCCGCCGCGGTCGTGGGGGTCCTGCTCCTCGTGCGTGCGCCGCGGCTCGTGAACCCCGCAGTCATCTCTCCTACGGCAGATTCGGATGGCGTAGCCGCCGGGCCGGGAATCCAGCGGCTCTTCTCGGGCTTCCGCATCGCTTTCGCCCTTCCCCTCGCGCGCCGGGCGCTGCTCCTTACGCTCGCCAACTCCGTGCTCGGCCTCTCCCACGTCTCGATGCTGCCGCTCATTGCGACGGATGTGCTCCGAGTCGGCGAGGGCGGCTATGCGGCGATGATGGCCGCCGGCGGTGCGGGAGCGATGCTCGGCGCGCTGCTGCCGCTGCGCATGCGCACCCTCCGGCCTATCAGCGCCTTATTCGTCCTCAGCGCTGCCGCACTGGCCTTTCTGGCGCTCGCCGCATCGTTGCCGTTTGCCGTGGCCGCCAGCGGGGTGCTCGGGGCTCTGGGAGTCATGGTCGCCATAAGCCTCAACGTCCATCTGCAGGCTGGAATCGGGCACGAAGTCCGGGGCAGAATCATGAGCCTCTTCACGTGGGCGTGGGGCGGATTCCTGCCCGTCGGAGGGCTCTTTCTCGGTCTCGTCGCCGGCAGCTTCTCCGTAGAAACGGCGCTGCTGTCGTCCGCCGTTCTTCTCGTCTGCGTCGCCGCAGCAAACGCAGCGTTCGGCCGCGTCCGCTAGAGCGGGCCACACCGTGGCCGGCAGGTCAGAGGCGCGAGAGAGTGTCTCGCCCTCCGGCTTTGACGGCGATGATGAGGCCGAGAGCGGTAACGACCGACATGATGATGCTCACGGTAGCGACCATGGGGTACGAGCCGCGGGACCACTGGTCGTAAAGAAGCGTGCCCAGTACCTGTGTTCGGGTGGATCGCACGAACATTGATGCCGCGAACTCGTGGGTGAGAATCACGAACATCAGCACGCTGGCTCCCACGAGACCACCCCGCATCATGGGCATCACGACGCTCCAATGGGTGCGAAATACCCCTGCGCCGCTGGCCCGTGACGCGTCGTCATACGCGCTGCCGATCGACATTCGCGCCGCAAGCTGCATGCGCACGGTGAAGGGCAATACAAGCACGACGTAGGTGAGCACGATGAGCTGAGGAGTTCCGTAGAGCATGAACGGGTTTCCCACGTAGACGTAGAGGAGCCCGACGCCGAAGACGACGGCGGGCACGCCGAGCGGAATCTGCACGATTAGCTCGAGCAGTCCTCGCACCATGCTGTTGCCGCGGCGCCGGTACAGAACCTCAGTGAGGAGATAGCCGAGGGGCAGCGCGATGGCGATGGCGCCCACGGATGTTGTGATGCTATTGACGAGGGCATCGACGATTCCCGGGTCGTTGAATGCCGTGACGAAGTTCTTGCCGGTCAGAAGCGAGAAGCTGAACTGGCCGGTCCAATAGGGCGAGAGTGCAACCAGGGCGAGGGCGGCGAAGGGCAGCGCGAGCGTGACAACGCCGAACGTCGCGATCAGCGGGGCGGCGATTGCGGAGGTTCGAAGCGGTCGGGACGCTCCTTTTGCCCCGGCGCTTACGAAGCGGAACTCGTCCTTGAGCAGCATCCGCTGCACCAGTATGAACGCAATGCCGGCGATGAGAAGTGGTGACGATACCGCCGCGGCGAGGCCGAAGTCTGTCGGCGATTCGGCCCCGAAATGGTAGATCTCGGTGGCGAGAACACGAATGTTGTCTCGCGACCCCAAAAACTGAGGCGCAGTGAGCTGGCCGAGACCGATGAGCATGGCGAATGCTGACGAGTAGACGAGGGCGGGGCGTAGCAGCGGTAGCACTATGGAGAAGAACGCGCGAATCGGCGAGGCTCCAGCGACGGATGCGGCTTCGATGCTCTCGTAGTTGAGCTGCTTCAGGCTGCCTTGAACGAATAGGAACACGAGGGGAACCATCTGGAGGCCGGTCACCACGATGATCCCGGGGACGGTGTAGATATTGAGAGGGCCGCTCGGCAGCCCAACCTCGGGTGCCGGTACGTTGATGAACGGCAGGGCCCGAAGGGCCACGTTGATGAAACCAACCTGTGGTGAGAGCAGGAATGCCCAGCCAACAACAACGGCAACGCCGGGTAAGACCATGGGCAGAATCGGTACCGTGGCCAACCAGCGCGACCGGTGCGGCAAACGGAGGGCAAACCAGGCGAGTGCCGTGCCCAGGACTACCGCGATTACAAGAGACCCGATACCCAGAGCGAGGGTCGTCGCGATG
>NZ_JBACFR010000175.1:0-3330 GCF_056262345.1 Homoserinimonas sp. | reverse complement strand
CTGTTCGACAAGGTCTCGCCGACCTCCGCCGTCTACAAAGACGAGATCTTCGGGCCCGTGCTGTCGATTGTGCGGGTGGGGTCGTATGAGGAAGGGCTCGACCTGATCAACGAGTCGCCGTACGGCAACGGAACCGCGATCTTCACCAACGACGGTGGCGCGGCTCGCCGCTTTCAGTACGAGGTGCAGGTCGGCATGGTCGGCATCAACGTGCCGATCCCGGTGCCCGTTGGTTACCACTCGTTCGGCGGCTGGAAGCAGTCGCTGTTTGGCGACGCCAAGGCGTATGGGCCGGCCGGAGTCGCGTTCTTCACGCGCGAGAAGGCGGTCACCTCTCGGTGGCTTGACCCGTCGCACGGCGGCATTAACCTGGGGTTCCCGCAGCACGACTAACGCGGCTCCCTGCGCCTGAAACCCGCTCCCCGCGCCCAGAACTTTGGGCGCGGCGAGCGGGTTTTGGGTGCGCCGACCTCGGTCGCGGGGCGAGCTCGCCAGCGCGGGGAGCGGGTTTTGGGTGCGCCGAGCTTGGCCCCCAAACGGGGTTGATTAAGCCTCGACTTGGACGTACCGTGGCTAAACCGGTTTAGGTCCGAGCGGTTGCGCAGCGCGCCGCCTCGCGGGCGATTCCGGATGATGCCGGGCGCTCGACGAGGAGGCCGCGATGGTTAAGCAACGCGCCACGATCGATGACGTTGCTCGTGCCGCCGGGGTGAGCAAGTCGCTCGTCTCCTTCGCCCTGAACGGCAAACCGGGCGTCGCCCCACAATCGCGGGATCGCATCCTTCGCGCCGCTGGCGAACTCGGCTGGGTGCCGAGCGTGCGCGCGCGTTCGCTCACCACAGCCCGCGCCTATGCTCTCGGCCTTGTCATCGCCCGCGACCCCGCTGTGATCTCGGAAGACTCGTTTTTTCCGGCGTTCATCGCAGGCATCGAGTCCGCGCTTGCGCCGGTGGGGCAGGCCCTCGTGCTGAGCATGGTTCCCGACGAACGCGCCGAGCACGAGACCTATCGGCAGCTCGTTGCCCATGATCGGGTCGACGGCGTTATCCTCACCGACCTGCGGGAGGCAGACTCCCGCGTGCCCCTGTTGCGGGAGCTGGGGTTGCTCGCCGTCACACTCGGTCACCCCCAGCAGCGCTCCGAGTTCCCCGCCGTCTCTGTCGACGATGCGCCGGGCATCCGCGCCGCCGTCGATCACCTCGTGGGCCTCGGCCACCGGCGCATCGCGCATGTCGCAGGATCGAGCGGGATGCTGCACGCCGCCCGCAGGTCGGCCGCGTTCTCTGAGGCGCTGACCCTGCATGGCTTGCGCCCCGACCTCGTGGTCGAGACGGACTTCACGGCGCAGGGCGGCGCGAAGGCGACCCGTGATCTGCTGGCGCTTGCGCATCCGCCGACAGCGATCGTCTACGCGAACGACCCCATGGCTCTCGCGGGGATGGGGGTCGCCCAGCGCCTCGGGCTGCGCGTGCCAGAAGACCTGTCGGTGACGGGGTTCGATGGGGGCGAGGCGGGGCGCCACAACTTTCCCGCCCTGACCACCGTGGTGACCTCGGTGCAGGAGTGGGGCGGGGCATCCGCCCGGGCACTTCTTTCTCTGATCGCGGGCCTGGATGTGGCCGACAGCGAACTGGATCCCGCCCGCCTCGTCGTGCGCGAGTCAACCGCAAGCCCCGTTCACCACCGTGCCAGTAGGGCGCTCAGCGCCGAGAAGTCGATCGCCTAAAGCCCGTCACAATCGAAGGAGAGAACTGTGCGAAGAAGGACAGTTACAACCGCCGCCGTTGTCATGCTGGGGGCGTTCGCCCTCACCGCCTGCAGCGGAGGAGGCGGTGGATCCGGCTCGAACGACAGCCGCGGCGACATCACCATCTGGTACTCGAACAACGAGCAGGAGGTGGCGTGGGGCAAGCAGATGGTCGAGGCCTGGAATGCCGACCATCCTGACGAGCAGATCAAGGGTCAGGAGATCCCCGCTGGCAAGAGCAGCGAGGAGGTCATCGGCGCGGCGATCACCGCAGGCAACGCGCCCTGCCTGATCTACAACACCGCGCCCTCTGCCGTTGGTCAGTTCGAAAAGCAGGGCGGTCTCGTGAATCTCTCGGAGTTTGAGGATGGCGCGGAATACATCGAGGAGCGCTCCGGCGAACTTGCGTCCCAGTACGAAAACGCCGACGGTGACTTCTTCCAGATGCCGTGGAAGTCGAACCCCGTGCAGATCTTCTACAACAAGGATCTGTTCACGGCGGCGGGGCTCGATGCCGAGAACCCGCCTTTGGCAACGTATGACGAGTTCCTCTCCACCGCACGCACGCTGGTGTCGTCGGGAACCGTCGCCAACGCGATTCTGCCGGCGCCGACGAGCGAGTTCTTCCAAATGCAGTTCGACTTCTACCCGCTGTTTGCTGCGGCCACCGACGGCGAGCAGTTCGTGGAGGACGGCGAGGCGACCTTCGCCGACACCGAGGGCTACGAGGCCAGCGACTTTTGGGCGACCCTCTACTCGGAGAAGTTGGCGTCGCAGGAGGCACACCAGGGCGATGCGTTTGCCGACGGTGTAGCGGCAATGGCCATCGTCGGCCCGTGGGCGATCTCCGTCTATGAGGATGTGAACTGGGGTGCCGTGCCGGTGCCGACCAAGGACGGTATCCCCGCCGAGGAGACCTGGACATTCGGCGACGCCAAGAACATCGGCCTCTACTCGGCGTGCGAGAACCGCGCGACAGCATGGGATGTGCTCAAGTTCTCGACGAGCGAGGAGCAGGATGGCCAGCTGCTGGAGCTGACGGGGCAGATGCCGCTGCGCGTTGACCTGCAGGAGGCGTTCCCCGACTACTTTGCCGCGAATCCGGAATACGCAACATTCGGTGACCAGGCCGCTCGAACCGTGGAGGTTCCCGCCGGCCCCAACACGGTCGAGATGATGCAGGCGTTCCGCGATGCCTGGTCGAAGTCGGTGATCTTCGGCGAGGAGGATGTGCAAACGGCGCTGGATGATGCTGCCGACAAGATCAACGAGATCGCCCAGAAGCAGTAACACCATGACCCGCAGCGTTGTGCCGACGGCGTCGCCCCTCCCTCCGGGAGCAGGGGCGGCCGGGCCAGGGCCGGCGGCACCCGCCGCTTCCGACGGGCAGCCCCGTCGCAAGCGGCGCCTGCTCGGCCCCAACCCGTTTGGGCTCGTGCTGAGCGCGCCCTACCTGGTCTTTGTGGTGCTGGTGTTCGCTTATCCGCTGATCTATTCGTTCTGGATCTCGTTTCACGACTTCTTCTTCGCCGCGCCCGGGGCCGAAGTCGACCGGCCGTTTGTGGGCTTCGATAACTTTGCGA
>NZ_JBACFR010000174.1:0-17221 GCF_056262345.1 Homoserinimonas sp. | reverse complement strand
CCCCCGACTCGAGGGCTGCTTTGGCGACGACGGGCAGCTCAAAACTCCCCGGCACGCGCACGATGGTCACCTCTGCCCCGGCCGCGTCGCGGACCCGACGCGCACCCGCAAGCAGCCCCTCGGTGCTCACTTCGAGCCCTCGGCCGTCGACGGAAAGTGTGGGAGAACCTTCTCCGCTCATAGCGCCTGCTCCTTTCGGCTCTGGCGAGCCATTTCGTCTACGTCGATCGGGTCGAGCGCCGTGATGGTCTGCGGAAGGGTGTGGCCCATGCGGTCGCGCTTGGTGCGCAGGTATTGCTCGTTGAGGGCGTCGACGCCCACCAGGATCGGTACCTGCTCCGTGACGACAATGCCCCGGTCGGTGAGTTGCTTGACCTTGTCGGGGTTATTGGTGATGACGCGAACCGAGCGGATGCCCAGCTCCTCGAGAATCGCAACGGCAGCCCCGTAGTCACGGCCGTCGGCAGGCAGCCCGAGCGCGACGTTGGCATCGACGGTGTCGAGTCCGTTCTCTTGCAGGCGGTAAGCCCTCAGCTTGTTGACGAGGCCGATGCCCCGACCCTCGTGGCCGCGCATGTAAATCACGACGCCGCCCTCGCGCTGGATCGCTTCAAGAGCGGCGTCGAGCTGCGGCCCGCACTCGCACTTGAGGGACCCAAGAACCTCACCCGTGAGGCACTCGGAATGAACGCGCACGAGCGCGTTATCGCGCGGCTCGCCCGAGATGATCGCCAGATGTTCGGCACCGCTCATGCGGTCTCGGTAGGCCCGCACCGTGAGCATTCCGTGCACGGTAGGCAGCGGAGTCTCGACCTCGAAAATGACTCGCGATGAGGGTGCCGTGCGCACGGCATCCGGGGCGGTGGCATCGTCGGCGAGATCGTTGATGTAGTCGATGAGGTCAGCGATGGTCACGACCACGATGCCGTGCTCTTCGCCCAGCTCGATCAGGCCGGGCAGACGCATCATTTCGCCAGAGTCCTCGACGATCTCGGCGATGGCTCCAACGGGTTCGAGCCCGGCGAGACGCATGAGGTCAACCGTGGCCTCCGTGTGGCCAGCCCGTTCGCGAACGCCCCCGTCGACGGCGCGTAGCGGCAGAACGTGGCCGGGGCGGATGACGCTGGCAGGCGTCGATTCCGGGTCCGCGAGCACGCGAAGCGTTGTGGAGCGGTCGGATGCGCTGATGCCAGTCGTCACGCCGAAGGCCGCATCGACGGAGACGGTGTACGCGGTGCCGCGGGGGTCTTCGTTGTTGGCGACCATGGGAGGCAGATCGAGGCGATCCGCGTAGTCGCGGCTCATGGGTGCGCACACATACCCCGACGTGTAACGGACCATCCATCCGATCCACTCTGGGGTGGCGAGGGAAGCGGAGATTACGACATCGCCTTCGTTCTCGCGGCCTTCGTCGTCGACGACGATCACGGGACGGCCGAGGCGGAGCTCGGCGATAGCGGTAGGAATGTCGGCGAGGCTCATGACTCGCTCCTCTCGTAGGGTGCCGAAGCACGGACGGCGTCCGCGTCGTCGGCGGTAATCCCGAAGCGCAGCAGCCGCTGCACATGACGGGCAAGAATGTCGGTCTCGATGTTCACGCGGTCGCCCACCGAGAGCTCTCCGAGCGTCGTGGCAACGAGCGTCTCGGGAATAAGAGAGACCTCGAACCAGTCGTCCCCCACCGCGCTGACCGTGAGGGAGACTCCCGAAACGGCGATCGAGCCCTTGTCGGTGACGAGGGGTGCGACGCCGGGAGCGAGGCTGAATCGGAGCACGCGCCAGGACTCGCCGGGGACGATGGAAAGCAGCTCACTCGTGCCGTCGATATGGCCCTGCACAATGTGCCCGCCGAGCCTGCCGTGCACCGGCGCGGCCCGCTCAAGGTTTACGACCGATCCCACGCCGAGGTCGCCGAGAGTGCTCATCGCGATCGTCTGGGCCATCACGTCGGCCGTAAACCAGTCGTCGCCCTGGTCGACGACCGTGAGGCATACGCCGCTCACCGCGATCGAATCGCCGTGGCTGGCATCCGAGACGCTCAGCGGGGCGCGCACGGTGATGCGCGCAGCATCCGCCGTCTCGTTCCAGGCGAGAATCTCGCCGAGTTCTTCGATGATTCCCGTGAACATCAGTGTGATCCTTCTGTGGCAGGTGAGAGGGGGTCGAGCGGCATAGCGGGGCGCGCGAGAATGAGCAGATCGTCACCGAGCTGCTCAATGCCGATGGTTCGGAGCCGGCGCGCATCCTGGATCGTTTCGACGCCAATCGCATCGACCGCCGGCCTGCCGGCCCCCAGCAGAATAGGACCGAGAAACACGGCGTAGTCGTCGGCGAGCCCGGCGGCGATAAAGGCGCTCGCCAGGGTCGGGCCGCCCTCAACGAAAAGGCGACGGATGCCGCGGGAGAACAGATCGGCGAGAACCGCATCCAGATCCCGACTCGCGGTGATGATGGCGGGCTGGGGATGCTGAAAAACCCGGGCGGAGGCCGGGATCATCGATTGCCCAATAACGACGGGAACCGGCTGGTGCTCCATGAGTTCGCCGCCGTCGCCGCGGGCAGTGAGGGAGGGGTCGTCGGCCAGCACTGTGCCTGTGCCGACGGCGATGGCGTCCGACGCCGCGCGCATCTCGTGCACCCGTTGGCGGGCGGCCGTGCCCGTGATCCATTGGCTCGTGCCGTCTGCCGCGGCAACCCGGCCGTCGAAGCTCGATGCCCACTTGACGGTCACCCAGGGGCGCCCGCGGCGGACAGCGGTCAGCCACGGAAGGATGAGTTCGTCGGCCTCTGCGCTCAAAACGCCCCCGACAACCGTGATTCCCGCGTCCCTCAGCCGGCGGGCGCCGCCGCCGGAGGGAAATCCCGGATCGGTCGACGCGAAGAATACGCGGCCAACGCCAGCGGCGATGAGAGCATCGGTGCACGGCCCGGTCTTGCCGGTGTGGTTGCACGGCTCCAGGGTGACAACGGCGGTGGCGCCGCGCGCTTCTCCCCGAGCAAGCTTAGAAAGCGCATCGACCTCGGCGTGGGGGCTGCCCGATCCGCGATGCCAGCCCTCGGCGAGGCGAGAACCATCCGGCCCCAGAATCACGCATCCGACTTGGGGGTTGACGCCCCAGGCGGGCCCGCGGCGCGCAAGAGACAAGGCATGGCGCATGGCGTCGACAACCGCGGGGTCGATCTCGCGGGAAGCCTGTGCAGTCATCCGGTCCTCGTGTCTCTCTGAACACGTCCCGGGGTTGATGCCACCTGTGGGCGGGCGTGGTCTGCGGTCAGCAGAACACGTGTGCTTCCTCTCATCCGGACTGAGAGCCGTGGTCGCCCACGTCTCATTACCGTCGGTGCCGGAATTTCACCGGCTCAACCGCATCCCTGCTTTCGCAGATCCGCGGGTCGCGGACTATCACCGCCGGTTCGGATTCTCACCGACCCCGGAGCACGTACTGCTGTGGAGTCTACCAACGCTGCCCGACAAGGAGTATTCCCTCCGACCACGGGCGACATACTGCAGCGCGGGAGTCAGGCTCCGTCGAAGCGAGATGCACCCACGATGGAGTCGAAGAACTCGAGCATCACGTCGCGCAGCTCGACCAGGGGGGTCATGAAGTTAACCAAAACCACCTGCTTGCTGCCGGGCACCGTGTACCAGTAGTCGACCATGAGTTTGCGCATGGGCACGTCGGGTGTTGCCTCGTGCACAGGGTCCTGACGCTCGTGATGCACGCGCAGGATGTGGGAGCCTTCGATCTCGAGCCGGGTTGCCGTATCGATGCCAGCGACCGCGAGAGTGGTAAGGCCCTTCTGCAAGTGGTCGGCGACGGTTGCTGGCGCGTTGCCGATCGAGGGGCTCATCGTCAGGTTGCTGGGGGAGTAGACCGTCAGGGTGACCGGCATGGCCGTGCCCGGCGTGATCTCCCGCGCAAGGAACATACTCACGGCGCTCGCCTCGCGCGCCATACCGACGCCCTCATGCAGCGACCGTCGCAGCAGCGCGCGGGACTGGGCCTCCGCATCGGCCGACCCGAGCAGGTTCTGAACGTAGCGGCGGATGCTCGCGGCCGCGGCATCTTCTGATCGCAGGTCGAGCTGCGACCAGCGCCCGATCAGGCGAAAGCGCAGTGTGGGCGGTGTTGAAGAGGCGCGCCGTGCTGATTGCGCTCCTGTTCGCATCAGCTGTTCCATGTCGGTCATTCGGGGAATGCTTCGCGCAGATCGGCCGCCGGGATGGTCACCTCGCCGGCGGAGCTGTTGGTATTGAGCGCGGGGATAGCAAGTTCCTTGCCCACCTCGGTGAGGCGGAAGATCTTGCCAGCATCGTCGCGCGCGACGAACTGGACCACCCCGATGTCGTCGGGAATGAACGACGCCACCGCAGACAATAGTGCCGCCAACTCCTCAGCGCTCATCGCGCTTGTTCGGAGCTGGACGGAGACGTTCAGGCCTACTCCGAGGCCAGAACGCACCCGAGTGACGCTCGCCTCGGCGATATTGTCGCTGCTGGCTACTGCGGCCTCCTCCGCGGCTGGAACACTGTTATTCGGGGCTGAGCTCGAAGGTGTCATATCGTCGTCTTCCGGTCGTTGCGTACCAAGGGTGCAGCCCGAGACCGCCAGGCAGAGCAGCGCGGATAGTGTTGCGAGCGCCAGCGCGCCCCTCGCCCGGCTCATTCGGTCCACTCGTAGCGATGGTGCTCGCTCACGTCGCCCATGAATGAGCCGAAGTGGTCGTTCGAAAGGGTTCCGTCCGCCACGAGCCGATCGATCGTTTCGGTGTAGAGACGGTTGTCGTGTGCCCCCGCCCCGGTTACGGCCTTGCTCGGGTCTGTGGAGGTGGGGGCCTCGATGGTGGTCCAGTGCGGGCGCCCGGTGGGCGGCGCAGTGAGATCCAGCTGATGTACGGGCTCCGGGTGTTGGATCGACAGCACAGTCGTGGTGGGCGGGATGTTCATAGCGTCGATGGGGGCGCCATAGGCCAGCACTGCCGTGATGTTGTACTCGTCGCCCCGATTCGCCGCGAGGTGCCCGGCCATGATGCCTCCCTGGCTGAAACCGACAAGCATGACCTCGTCGGTGCTCGATATGCCAGCCTCGTCCATGGCCGCAAGCACTGCCCGCTCATATTGCGTGCGCAGCTCCGGGGTCAGCATGAGCGCGATATTCGAATCGACGTCGTTGCTTGCCCCGGGGTCGCCGAACGACGTTGCACCCGCGTCCCCGTCCATGGCACCCTGCAGCGCCTGCCAGTCCTGCGTGCTCGGCAGGGTTACGACCCAGCGCGGCACGCCGTCGGGGCCCACGACCTGCCGGATGTCGACCACAGTCTTGTCCGCGGCACCCATTGCGTCTGAGTAGCCTTCCGCCCGCGCGAAGTCGCTCAGACGGTTTAGGGACAGGCCGTCGGAGAGATCCGCCGCGTCGAGTTGATCCTGGCTGCCGTCGCGCACGTAGTCCCGCACGGTAGGTGTCGGAGCCATCACATCCGAAAGGATGCGCCAGAGGATCAGTCCGCCCGCGAGCGGCACCAGCATGCTGATCAGGAGTGCCGCCACTCGGATGCGCTCCGCTTCGAGGCCGGGGATGAGCAGCGTGGCGATGAGCGCGGCGATGGTCGCCAACACCAGTCCGGTGGCAGCGCTAATGATGTAAACCGCGATGGCGATGATCAGGATCACAGCGAGCACGACGGCGACCGCAATGAGCACCGCAAGAAGCACATCGACGGTCTTCTTGAGCACCTCCATGATCCACTCGCCTGCGGAGGCGAGAAAGTCACCTATCCCTGCCGCGAATGCGCCGAGGTGGTCCCAGACGGAGTCGTCGGTGTCGTCGAGGGCGTGGCGGATGCGCACGATAGCCCGCTCGGCGGCGGCCTCGTGGTCGTCCACCGCTCGGCAGTGTGCTGCCCAGGCGTCGTCGTATTCCGACTGTGCGCGAGCGCGCTCCCACGTTGCATCGGCCGCCCGGTCGCCGAGCCGCTCTGCTCTTTCTGGATCGTCGTCATCTGCCTCCGCACGCACCCGCTGCGCCCGCAGGCTCTCCTCGAGTTCCTCCGCCGTGTCGATTCGACGGCGCGCGTCGGCCATGCGCTCGTCGGCCTCGTCGGCTGCATTATGCGCGGTCTGGAGCTCGACAGCATAGATGGCAAGCGCATCCGCTGTGTCGGCATAGCGGGCATGGGCGCGCTCCACGGTTCTGGCCGCGTCTGCTCCGCGATCGCTGACAGCATCGATGGCCGCGGCCGTGCCTGCGACGGAGAGTCGCTGCAGGATGTGGGCGGCATCCGAGATGGCCGAGGCTGCCCTCATAAGGTCGTCGGTGCGCACGGCGAGTGCGCCGGGGTTGCCCGCAAGGCTCACTTCTCGCCCCCCGCGGCGTTCGCCGTCTGCTGGTCGAGGTCGGTGAACGCATCGACGATCGCCTGCAGGGAATCCGAGATGGCGGTCAGTTCATCCACCAGCCGCCCGCGGTTGATGTCCCAACCATCGGCGAAATCCTGTACCTGTGAGGCGAGTCCCGAGTGCCCTACGAGCCCAGCGATGTCGCTCCCCAGCGATCCCGCCTGCCTCAGAGTGCTTACCGCAGAGTCGATCTCCGACCGGGAGTGCTCGATTGCACCGTAGTCGATCTGGATGTCCGCCACAGATTCCTCCCCGACAAGCCATCGCCATCGTGCGTCGGCGGCGAGAGCTGCTCGTCTCCGGCCACACTAGCGGCCGGAGAACCCCACGTCACTGGGCAGCACTACCCATGACGGGGCGGATTCAGCGGCGGGGGAGCAGACCCATACGGTCGTAGACGCGCGCGAGCGTTGCGTTAGCGATTTCTGCGGCCTTGTCGGCGTTGCCGGCCAGGATGCGGTCGAGTTCCGCAGGGTCGGCGAGCAGCTCGAGCACCCGTGCGCGAATGGGCGCGAATGTCTCCGTAACAACCTCGGCGAGGTCCTTCTTGAAGTCGCCGTAGCCGCGCCCCGCGTACTGGTCTTCGAGCGCTGCGATGCCGGTGCCACTCAGGGCGGAGTAGATCGTGAGGAGGTTGGAAATGCCAGGCTTTTCGGCACTGTCGTAGCGCACCGAGCCTTCGCTATCGGTCGTCGCAGACCTGATCTTCTTCGCGGTGGCGGTGGGCTCGTCGAGCAGCCAAACCACACCCTTCTCACTTGAGGCAGACTTGCTCATCTTGGCGGCGGGGTCCTGCAGGTCATAGATCTTGGCCGATGCCTTCTGGATCTGTGCCTCGGGCACCACGAACGTCTCACCGAAGCGTGAGTTGAATCGCTCCGCCAGATTGCGCGTCAATTCGATGTGCTGGCGCTGGTCCTCTCCCGTGGGGACGACCTCGGCGTCGTAGAGAAGGATGTCGGCGGCCATGAGCACGGGGTAGGCGAAGAGCCCCACCGTGGTCGCATCCGCCCCGTGCCGCGCCGATTTGTCTTTGAACTGCGTCATGCGGCTGGCTTCGCCGAAGCCCGTGATGGTGTTGAGAGCCCAGGCGAGTTCTGCGTGCGCCGAGACATGGGACTGCACGAAAAGAGTCGACTGCTCAGGGTCGATACCCGCGGCGATGTACTGCGCTGCCGTGCGGCGGGTAGCCTCCCGCAACTGTGCCGGCTCCTGGGCGACAGTGATGGCGTGCAGATCGACGACGCAGAAGATTGCATCATGCGTGCGTTGCATCTCCCGCCACTGCAGGAGCGCCCCGATGTAGTTGCCGATCTGGAGAGAGTCGGCGGAGGGCTGCATTCCAGAGAAGAGACGGGGCTTTGCGGTCATCCCTCTATTCTCCCAGCATCCAGGGCGTAGTCGACGACGACCGGAGCGTGGTCAGACCAGCGGGTGTCGTAGGAGGGGTATCGGTCGACCCGGTAGTCAACGACCTTCGCTGCCAGCTCGGGGGATGCGAGGTGGTAGTCGATGCGCCATCCGCTGTCGTTGTCGAACGCTTTGCCCATGTTGGACCACCAGGTGTAGGGGCCGGGGACTTCTCCGACGAAGCGGCGGCCGACGTCTACCCACCCCAGCCCGGTGCCCTTTGTGCCGTCTTGGCATTCGACGGTCTCGCCGGCGGGCCCGACGAAGCGATCGAAGTACGCACGCTCGACCGGCAGGAACCCGGCTCGCTTGACGTTGCCCTTCCAGTTCTTGATGTCGAGAGTGGTGTGGCCAACGTTGAGGTCGCCAACGACGAGGGAGTAGCGCGAGTGCTTCTCGAGCTCCGGCAGTCGGGCGCTCATCGCGTCGAGAAACTTGTATTTCTCCACCTGCTTGGGCGTATCGACCTCGCCGGAGTGCACATAGGTGCTCACGACCGTGACAACGTCGTCACCGACCGCGAAGTCTGCTTCGAGCCAACGCCCTGCACTATCGAACTCCACGTCGCCCAGTTCCACCCTGTGGATGCTGGCCTTGTTGCGACTGGCGAGGGCAACGCCCGCGCGCCCTTTGGCAGTCGCGGCGTCGTGGAGAACATCCCACCCGTCGCCGAGGAGCCCGACGAGATCATCGGTAGAGGCGCGCACTTCTTGCAGGGCAAGGATGTCGACGCCCGCAGAGTCGAGCCAGTCGCCCATCCCTTTGCGGTAGGCGGCGCGGACTCCGTTGACGTTGACGGTGGCGATTCGTAGCGGCGAAGACATGCCGAGAAGCCTATCGATGACCACCGTCATGATGCTGGTCGGTCGTCGCGGTGCGACCCACATCCTCGTGTGTTGATGGGGATTCGCGGCGCCCGAACAGCCGCCGCGCCCAGCCCCAGCGACGACTGCGTTTGAGTGCCGCAGCCCTGTGCTCTGCTTCCTCTCGCTTCTCTGCCGCGCGGGAGGCTTCGGCAAGGCGAGCCTCCTCTCTCTCGCGGGCGATTCGAGGGTCGGCGATGAGGCCGCTGTCTGCCATGCCCACCGCAATCCACGATGCGCCCAAGAGAATCACCTGGCACATGAGGTTGAACCAGATGAGCAGGCCGATTATCACGGCGAACGATGCCAGAAGGGGGTTGTTTGTCGCACCGCCCAGCAGGGCGGATCCCAGAATCTTGAGCACCCCGAGCGCAGCGCCGCCGATCATGGCACCCACCCACAGTCGCTTAGCGGGGATGCTCAGGCCCGAAAGAAGGCGGTAAAGGGCCGCGAGCGAGACAGTGTCGAGGGCAAACATGAGGATGAGGCCCAGCGCCCGACCCTCGATGAGGGAGGCGAGGGTGTCTGGCACGTTCCATGCGTCGAGGAGCGACCCGATTGCCTGCGTGCTGAAGACGAGGAGCGCCGCCGACAGCAGAATCGTTGCGCCGAAGGCGAGCCCAAGCCCGGCATCTTTGAGCTTGAGTACCACCGGATTGAGCTTCTCGCCGGGGAGGTCGAAGAGCAGGCGAACTGCATCGCGGCATGCGGCGAGCCAGCCGAGGGCGGTAAATATGAGGCCGCCGAGGGCAATGGCGCCCGTCCATCCCAGCACCGAGGCCGACTCCAGGTCGTCGGGGTCGATTGCGCCCTTGCCATCACCGGTATCGATAAGGCCGGGAACGGCCGAATCGAGCAGCGCATAGAACGCGCGCTGGACATCTGGATTCGCGCTGATAAAGAGCCCGGCAACTGAAAACGCTACCCACAGTGCGGCGAAGACGGCGAAGATCGCGTTGAACGCGAGGCCAGCAGAGAGGATCGGCCCCCGGCTCTCGACGTAGTGCATAAACACTCGTACTGGCCGAAGAGCCGTGACCCACGCTACGACCTTGTTGACACGCTCGGGAATGCTCACCACTCAGCCCACATTACGGGAGGCGTTCGTGCAGGAGGGTGTCGTCACGCCTCAGTCGACGTCGAGTTCGGAAGCAATGAGCGCGGCCATGTCATCGGCAACCGCGTCGGCGTTGTCGCCGACCACAGTGAGGGTGACCTCGTCGCCGTGGTTGACCCCCATTGCGAGCAGAAACAGCACACTGGCGGCGTTGGCCTTTTTGCCGCCGGCCTCAATCGTGACCGCGTGGCCGCTCTCCGCTGCCGCCTTGGCGATGGTCGCTGCGGGGCGAGCGTGAAGGCCGACAGCCGAGCCAAATGAGACAGTGCGCTGGGCTTCTGACATGGGGGGAGTCCTTTCTGGAACGGTCAAGCTACTGCTGGTGACCCTAGTGCGCCAGCGAGGGTTACGTCAGGCCCGGCGGCCTCGACCTCCCGCACGAGTTCGGCGTTGACTCCGGGGTCGGTGATGATCGTGTCAATCGCGGCGAGAGGGGCCACGCGGCCAAACTCTTCGCGCCCAAACTTGGTGTGATCGGCCAGCACGATGCTGCGTCGTGCCGCCTTGATGATGGCGGATTTAACCGCCGCCTCGGCAATGTTGTGGGTGGTGAGCCCGCGCTCTGGAGTGATGCCGTTGATGCTGATGAACGCGACGTCGACGCTCACCATGCTCACCATCTGGTGGGTCCAGGTTCCAACGGATGCTCGGGATGTCGCCCGCACGAGCCCGCCGAGCATATGCAGCTCAATATTGTCGTTGTCGGCGAGGGCGAGGGCGACCGGCAGGGAGTGGGTTACGACGGTCAGTCGTCGGTCTGCGGGAATGAGTTCTGCCAGCTTGATGGTGGTCGTTCCGGCGTCGATGATGATGGATCCGCCGTCGGGGAGTTCTTCTATCGCTGCCGTCGCGATGGCCAGCTTCTCGGCGGTGAGGATTTCGTTGCGCACGGCGACGGCGGGGCCAACGAGTCCGCGCTCGACGGGGATGGCGCCGCCATGGGCGCGTCGAACAAGCCCGCGGCGTTCGAGGCCCGTCAGGTCACGCCGGATGGTCTCGGGGGTGACGTTGAGGAGTTCGGCGAGTTCTCGCACTTCGACGCGACCGTGCGCGCGGGCTTGCTCAAGGATCGCCTGGTGGCGTTCGGGTGCGTACATGGTGACCTCGTCGTCCGCAGTCAAAACATCACAAACAAATGTCTGCTTTAGTAGTTTTATCTTTGAATTTGTTTGTTTGTCAACCGAGATGGGGGTACTCTCGGGGCAGGTTTTATTGCCGCCACACGATGAGGGAGTCCGTGATGCGAGAACTGCGAGGCATAGGAGTCGGTCGGGGAATCGCGTCGGGACCGGTGCTGAGGATGCCCGACCCACTGCCAGAACCCCCCGCGACGCCCCGCACCGCTGACGCGGAAACCGAGAACGCCGCCGTGACAGAAGCGCACGCCGCCGTCGCTGCCGAGCTCGCGGCGAAGGGCGCTGCCGCAGGAGGCGACGCCCAGGGCGTGCTTGAGGCCCAAGCGATGATGGCGCAGGACCCTGGCCTCGTTGAGGACGTGGCGTCGCGCATCACGAACGGCAGCACAGGGGAGCGTGCCGTATTCGACGCCTTCGCTGCGTTCCAGCAGTTGCTCACCTCAATGGGTGGTTACATGGCTGAGCGGGCCGCCGACCTCGGCGATGTCTCGCAGCGCATCATTGCTCGGCTTCGCGGGGTGCCCGCTCCCGGGGTCCCCACATCCGATAGTCCCTTCGTGCTGGTCGCCCACGATCTCGCGCCAGCAGACACGGCCCTGCTCGACCTCGACAAGGTGCTCGCCCTGATCACGCGCGATGGCGGCCCCACCTCGCACACCGCCATCCTGGCCCGCTCCAAATCGATCACGGCGATCGTCGGTGTATCAGGGGCGGACGAGCTCTCCGACGGCACCGTCGTCATCGTCGATGCCGGAGCAGGGCTCGTCACGGTCGAGCCGACCTCGGCGGAGATCGCCTCCGCAGAGACCCGGACCGCTGAGCTCAAGGCCATCGTTAACGCCCCGATCACCGACGGCGCCCTCGCCGACGGCACTCGGGTTCCCCTCCTCGCCAACCTTGGCAGCCCCAAAGATGCCGCAGCAGCGGTCGAGCTGGGCGCAGAAGGTGTTGGGCTCTTTCGTACCGAATTTCTCTTTCTCGACTCGACAACCGCTCCGACCATCGAACAGCAGCAGGCCGACTACACGGCGGTGCTTCAGGCCTTCCCCGGCAAAAAGGTTGTCGTTCGTTGCCTCGATGCCGGCGCCGATAAGCCCCTGAGCTTTCTCAATGACGCAGAAGAGGAGAATCCGGCACTGGGGCTTCGCGGCCTCCGGGCACTGCGCGCCAACGAACAGATTCTCCGGGACCAGCTCACCGCCCTGGCCCGCGCACAGGAGGACAGCGACGCCGAGCTCTGGGTCATGGCCCCCATGGTCTCCGACGTCGAAGAAACCGAATACTTCGTCGCGATCGCCCGTGAGCTTGGCGTGAAGGTCGCAGGAGTGATGGCCGAGATCCCTGCGCTCGCGCTCATGGCAGACCAGGTCGCCGCCGCGAGCGACTTCGTGAGCATCGGCACGAATGACCTCACCCAGTACACGATGGCGGCCGACCGGATGCTCGGAAGCGTGGCCTCTTATCAGGACGCGTGGCATCCTGCCGTGCTCAGGCTCGTCAAGATGCTGGGCGACGCCGGCCGCGCCAACAGCACGCCTGTTGGGGTCTGTGGTGAGGCCGCCGCCGACCCTCTGCTCGCCGTCGTTCTCGTAGGGCTGGGGGCCACCTCGCTCTCGATGACCCCCGCTGCGCTCGCCGATGTTCGGGCCGAGCTTTTGCTCCACACCCGCGAAGAAGCTGCGGCGCTCGCCGAGGCAGCGCTCGGCGCGCGCACCGCAATGGATGCCCGCGACGCTGCGAGGGCCGTCGTGTCCGCTCGATCTCACTAACCGAACCACGCACCAGAAAAACACCACACAAGATGAGTCACCGCACCACACCAACCCCGTCCAGCACCTCTCGAGAACAGGAAACCACCATGACAACGGAGTCACCCACCCGCCGTGGGGGCGGAGCGCGCGTAGGAATTCAGCGCTTTGGCACCTTCCTCAGCGGAATGATCATGCCCAACATTCCGGCGCTCATCGCCTGGGGCATCATCACCGCGTTCTTTATCCCGGACGGATGGACCCCCAACGAGGGCCTCGCAACACTCGTCGGCCCCACGATTCACTACCTTCTGCCGCTTCTTATCGCCAACACCGCCGGCCGGATGGTCTACGACACCCGAGGCGGTGTCGTAGCGACCGTGGCAACGATGGGCACGATTGCGGGTTCCGACTACCTCATCGCTCTCTTCAACGAGTCGCAGCCAGCGGGCGAGGCACCCCTCGGACAGGTGCACATGTTCATCGGTGCGATGATCATGGGCCCGCTCGCGGCGTGGGGTATGAAGCGCCTCGACGCTCTCTGGGCTGGCAAGGTCAAGGCGGGCTTCGAAATGCTCGTCGATATGTTCTCGGCCGGAATCTTCTCGTTCGCCATGGCCGTCGTTGGCTTCTACATCCTCGCCCCGATCGTCAACTGGATCATGGACGTCATCGGCACCGCAGTCGGTTGGCTCGTTCTCACGGGCCTACTGCCGCTGACCAGCATTCTGATTGAGCCCGCCAAGGTGTTCTTCCTCAACAACGCCATCAACCACGGTGTTCTCACGCCGCTCGGTGTTGCTGAGGCGGCGGAGACCGGCAAGTCGATCCTGTTCCTGCTCGAGGCGAACCCCGGTCCTGGCCTCGGCGTGCTTCTCGCCTTCACGTTCTTCGGCACGGGGATGGCCCGCGCGAGCGCGCCCGGAGCGGCAATTATTCAGTTCTTCGGCGGAATCCACGAGATCTACTTCCCCTACGTGCTGATGAAGCCGCTTCTGCTCCTCGCCGTGATCGCCGGCGGAATGACGGGCGTCGCCACGAACGCTCTGTTCGACAGTGGCCTTCGCGCGCCTGCCGCCCCCGGCAGCATCATCGCGGTGCTCGCCCAGACGGCAAGCGACAGCTACCTCGGCGTCATACTCTCCGTGGTGCTCTCCGCCACTGTCACGTTCCTGATCGGCAGCATCATCCTGCGGGCAAGCCGCAAGAACGACCTGCGCAAGGGAGGCGCCGATCTCGCGGCTGCGGTTGCCCAGACCGAAGCAAACAAGGGCAAGTCGTCCGCAGTGCTTGGCGGACTGGTCACACCGGATTCCGACGCGCGCTCCGACTCGGCGGCCACTGGGGCCGAGGGCACGACCTCCACGGATACGCGCATCGACAACGTCGTATTCGCCTGCGACGCCGGAATGGGATCGAGCGCAATGGGAGCATCCGTATTGCGGAACAAGGTTAAGAAGGCTGGAATTGAGGGAGTGACGGTCGTGAACAAGTCGATCGCCAACCTCGACGGCACGGAGGACTTGGTGATCACCCATCAAGACCTCACGGCTCGAGCGACGGATAAGACGCCGAACGCACGCCACATCTCCGTCGACAATTTCATGAACAGCCCCAAGTACGACGAAGTGGTCGAATTGCTCAAGTCGCAGAACGACCGATAAGCGAACAGGACAGGGAGTTCCCCATGGAGTCACAGGTACTGCAGCTCAGCCAGATTCGCATCGGTGGCGAAGCCACCACCAAGACGGAGGCCATGCGCGAGGCGCACGCCATCCTCATGGAGGCAGGGGCGGTCACGTCGGCCTACCTGCCCGCGATGCTGGAGCGTGAGGAGTCAGTGTCGACCTATATGGGGAACTTCCTGGCCATTCCGCACGGAACCAACGAGAGCAAAGAGTCGATTCTGCGCTCAGCGCTCTCGTTTGTGCGCTACGACCAGCCGATCGATTGGGACGGAAACCCGGTGCGTTTTGTGGTCGGCATCGCCGGCATCGAAAACCAGCACCTCGACATCCTTTCCAAAATCGCCATCGTGTTCTCTGACGAAGACGAGGTGCAGGCCCTGCTTGACGCGGCAAGCCCGGAGGAGATTCTCGACATTCTGTCTGAGGTGAATTCCTAATGAAGGCCGTGCACTGCGGCGCCGGCAACATCGGTCGCGGCTTTGTGGGCCTGCTGCTGCACGAGGCGGGATATGACGTCGTGTTCTCGGATGTCAACGCCGAGCTCATTGGGCAGCTCACCGCAGCCGACTCCTACACTGTGCACGAGGTGGGAGAGGGGGCCAGAGATCACGAGGTGACGGGGTTCAGGGCCATCGACAGCTCCGCAAGCCCCCAGAGCCTCGTCGACGAGATCACGAGCGCCGATCTCGTGACGACCGCGGTCGGACCCACAGTGCTCAGGTTTATCGCGCCCGCCATTGCCCAGGGCTTGCTCGCGCGGAGCGACGATGTTGCCCCGCTGGGCGTTATGGCGTGCGAGAACGCCATCAATGCCACGGACATCCTGCGCGCAGAGGTCGAGCGCGTGCTGTCGGAGATAGCCCCAGGAGATGCGCTCGCGGCGCTCGGTCGCGCGGTGTTTGCCAACACCGCTGTGGATCGCATTGTGCCGGGCCAGGCATCCGGAGCAGGCCTCGATGTCACCGTCGAGAGCTACTACGAGTGGGCGATTGACCGAACGCCCTTTGGTGGAGCAGAGCCGAGCATTCCGGGAGCGACGTTTGTCGATGACCTCGCTCCCTACATTGAGCGCAAGCTCTTCACAGTCAATACGGGGCATGCCACCATCGCCTATTACGGGTTTGTCGCCGGAGCCTCAGCAATATCGGATGCTCTCGCGCGCCCCGAGGTCGAGGCCGCCGTCCGATCCGTTCTTATGGAGACCAAGCAGCTTCTCGTGGAGAAGCACGGGCTCGATAGCGCGGCCCAGCAGGCCTATATCGAGAAGATCCTGGTGCGCTTCGCCAACCCCCATCTGCCGGACACTGTTGATCGAGTAGGGCGGCAACCGCTGCGCAAACTGAGCAGGCACGAGCGGTTCATCGGCCCGGCCGCGGAGCTTGCGGAACGCGGGTACACCCCCGCCGCGCTCATCGACGCGGTGGCGACAGCGCTTCGATTCGACGTTCCAGAAGACGAGCAGAGCGTTGAGCTTCAACAGAAACTCGACGCCCTCAGCGCCGCCCAGTTCACCAGCGAGGTGTGCGGAATCGACCGGTCACATCCGCTATTTGCTCCGCTGGCGGCGGCTATAGAAGCCCAGCAGGCCGAGCGCTAGCGACAACAAAAAAGCGCCGACCCCAACGGGATCGGCGCTTTTTTTGTGCGGTAGTTACGGCTTGCCGCGCATGATGGCCTGCTTGACCTCGGCGATTGCCTGGGTCACCTGGATGCCGCGGGGGCATGCCTCGGTGCAGTTGAAGGTGGTGCGGCAGCGCCACACGCCCTCTTTGTCGTTGAGGATGTCGAGACGCGTCTCGGATCCCTCATCGCGCGAGTCGAAGATGAAACGGTGGGCGTTCACGATGGCTGCGGGGCCAAAGTACTGCCCGTCGGTCCAGAACACGGGGCACGACGAGGTGCACGCTGCGCAAAGGATGCACTTGGTGGTGTCGTCGAAGCGGGCGCGCTCAGCAACGGACTGCTGGCGCTCCTTGCCCTTTTCTGGTGCTTTGCCGGCGATGAGGAAGGGCTGGATGTCCTTGAAGGAGTCGAAGAACGGCTCCATGTCGACAATGAGGTCCTTCTCCAGCGGCAGACCCTTGATGGCCTCGATGTAGATGGGCTTCGAAATATCGAGGTCCTTGATGAGCGTCTTGCAGGCCAGACGGTTGCGGCCGTTGATGCGCATGGCATCGGAGCCGCAGATGCCATGGGCGCATGAACGACGGAACGTGAGCGAGCCGTCCTGCTCCCACTTGATCTTGTGGAGTGCGTCGAGGATGCGGTCCGTCGGGTACATCTCGACGTCAAAGTCCTCCCAGCGCGCCTCAGCGTCAACGTCCGGGTCGAAGCGACGGATGATGAGGGTCACCGTGAATGAGGGGATCGGCGCCTCCGCGACGGGCACGACCTCAGCTGTTGCCGTGGACATCAGTACTTCCTCTCCATGGGCTGGTAGTTGGTGATGACGACGGGCTTCCAGTCGAGCTTGATGTGGTCAGCCGCATCAGCAGAGTGGGGGTCACCGGTGAGGTAGGCCATCGTGTGCTTCATGTAGGTCTCGTCGTCGCGGTTGGGGTAGTCGTCGCGCATATGACCGCCACGGCTCTCCTTGCGGTTACGAGCGGAGAAGACGACAACCTCGGCTAGATCGAGCAAGAAGCCTAGTTCGATTGCCTCAAGAAGGTCTGTGTTAAACCGCTTGCCCTTGTCCTGCACGGCAATGTTCCGGTAACGCTGGCGAAGGCCGTGGATGGTCTGCGTGACCTTGCCCAGCGACTCATCGGTGCGGAACACCTGTGCGTTGCGGTCCATCTCCTCCTGCAGCTCCTTGCGGATTGCAGCGATGCTTTCGGTTCCCGTGGAGGACTGCAGCATCTC
>NZ_JBACFR010000173.1:0-7522 GCF_056262345.1 Homoserinimonas sp. | reverse complement strand
CACCATAGAACGAGCGGTGCCGGCGAATGCGGCTTGTATTTCACACTGAGTTCTTCTGAGATCAACGCGTCACAAATATCCTGAATCGCCGCTTGGATGTGGGAGCGCTCGCGCAAAAGCTCAGTCATCGTGTCGCCAACTCTGAAGTTATGGTGGCGCGGGGCCATTCCGGTCAGCCACTGTACTCCTAGAGCAACGGGGCTCGCTTGTTGCCGCCGTCTGAATCGGTCGTCGTAGCGGGCCGCCCTGTCAGCGGGTGTGAGCGGGTTATTCGCCGAGTCGCGCAGCCTTGCGTTCCTGGTTCTCCATGAGCTGTTGACGCCACCCTGGTGAGAGGACCTGCGGTGGGAGGCGTGTGGCAATGAGGTTCCAGGCCAGAACAAGAGCGACAGCCAGGTATGTGGTCCATACCCAGGTGTCTATTGCTGCTGCGATCTCCGCCTGCGAGTGCAGGATTGAGTTGCTGCCACGGTCTTCGAGGGCGGGGCGGAGAACCCCTTCGAGCCCGAGGACTGCGGAGCCGACGAGTATCGCCGATGCTCCCAGCCCCTTCCACCATCTGGGCGCTCCCCGTCTGATCAGCGCGAAGGAGGGGTAGTGGTGGAGTGTGCGCCCTGGCTTCCCGTAGGTGAGCAGGCCCGCTCCGAGCAGGATGAGGATTTCCGTTGCGAAAATCACATCCCGCCCCGAGCCGAACTTGTAACGGGACCAGAGTGGAGCGTGGGCGGCGATCAGCCAGAAGAACGCCGCGCAATATACGATCCCTGTCCCCGCCGCTGCAATGCGGGCCGCACGCCGACGTCGGTAGTCGCTGTAAGCGCCCTTTGCTGATTGCCAGCCGGTGGATAGTGGTGAATGGCAGGTGAAGCAGAGCGCTTCCCCCTGCTCAAATGGCGCCTCGCACGACGGGCAGCTCAACAGCGTGCGAGAGTTCGTCATGCGAGGCGTCACGGCGTCACATGCCGAGATAGCGCATCATCCTGCCACTCACTCGGCTGTTCGATGTGTAGATCAGGGACGACCATGCCGCGTAGTTGATGATCGTGGCACCGAGCATCGTATACACAGGGAGTACGGCGAGCCCGATGCCCACCACGGGAAGGACGATCGACGGCGCCAGCAAGGCGGCGGCAACCCCCGTTGCAGCCGCCGCATACGTGGTTGGCATGTCAGGAGAGAGCGAGGCCTCCAGATCTGCGATCGCCTGCTCAGCGGTGTCTCCGTTCTGGTGCGAGACGACAAGTTGATCGGCGAGGCCCAGAGCTGCGTTAGCCGAAAAGGTGAAGTCGGCAGCCTCGGTCAGGAACGCCGCCGCGTCGGCGACCTTGCTAATGTTGCGCGTCAAGTTGGGCGAACCCTGGAGTACACCTGCAGCTGAAACGGCGTCACCAAAAGTCGTAACCGCGCTCGTGAGGTTCATCGTGGCGAGGAACTGGTCATATGCGTTCCGATCGCTGCTGGTGATCCATGCACTGTATCTTGGGGCCTCGGAGTTGTGGTTGCACGTAGTCCCGACGTGGCTCGGCGACATGTCGATGTAGTGCGACAAGTACATGTACATCGTTTCCTGCGCCGGCGTCCGAGCGTTGCTGTCCCGGGCGGAGTTTACGGCGGCGATCTGAGCTGCGTACGCTGCCCGTCCACCCGGGGTGCACGCGGTACCCGGTGCGGGCGTCGGCTCGGCCATGTCTGCCAGCGCGAGGTCGGCCACCTCGTCGAAGAACGCCGCGTCGGCCTGGTCGACATGGATGTAGTTGCCGGGCGCGATACCGAAGTCCTGCATGGCGGCGGCGGCTCTTGCCGATGCGTCGAGGATTTCGCTGCTGGTGTGCGCTGTGTTCACTGTCTGCGGGGCTTCGGTGGCCGCCGCAGGCTGGACTGTAGCCAGTGACACGGCGAGCCCAATTCCGAGCGCCGTTACTGATTTCATGCCTTTCACGATGCCGCCCTTCAAGTGAGTGAGTCATGCTCTTGTTCGCACCCTATCGACGCGGAGTCAGATCCGTCTGCCCCCCCATGGGGGGCGTCCGAGACGCATGCGGGCTTTCGTCGTCCTGGATCACCCGGCTTGCGGCGGCCAGCCGGGCAAGCAGAAGGCCCCGATTTCTCGGGGCCTTCTCAGGTAGATCATCCGATAGAGAACGGTATGTTCGGCCAATGTCGAAATGACGACTCGGCTCCACAGTCGATTAGCTCCGCAGGATCAAGATCGGGATCGTCTTGAAAATCCAAGAAGTTCCGCTCGTTTCCTGTCACTGCGTTGCCTAGCCGTACCAAGCACTCCCTGGTTTCCGTGAGAATGACTGGATCGCTGATCGGATCAAACTGATTGATGTACGCGAGCTCGATCAGGTCACGCTCCAGGGCGCAAGCGCTCACCTCCGGCGAGAACTCGGACTCTGGGGAGCCCCAGTACTCGTACGGTGAGTAGATTCGGTGACCGTTGATCGGGTCCTCCACCCGACCCGTAAACTTTCGGTCATGTTCCGATGCACACTCTTCGTACCTGCCCAGGGTTGACTCATACTCCTCGACAGTAATTTCCCCATCCTCAAGGATGGCGATCGCGGCCTCTGAATTGGCAGCTTCCGCGGCGACCCGCGCCCCGGCAACTGTCATGAGGTCAGCGCCGATCACCGAGCCGTCATTGGTCGAGCAACCAGCCATCAATGTGCCAAGGACGACGGCGATGGCGGCGCTCCCAGCGCCTCGTCCGAGGGTGCGGATACCTGCCACTATCCGCTTACGATCTCCAGCTCTGGCTGCCAATGGTCCCCGTGTGCAGGCCACCCACAAATTGCGCAACTGAAGTCGGGTGGATGTAGGAAACTGTTCCACTGGTGGCGCAGCGCAGCGATCCCGTGACCGGCGTATATGACGAACTATGCGCGATCTGCACGCATCGCTGCGACGAGGCTCCATCAAAGCTCATAGGTAAACCCGAGGCCTGATAGCCGTTTGTGAAGAAACTTGAGCCGCCGTACACCCCGTTCGGAGACTGCTGCACCCCGAACGCAGTGGCCTGCATTGGCGCTGCGACTGACAATGCTGTGGCAAGCGCGATGAACAAAGCTGCAAAGAGCGCCTTGCGGCCACGCAAAGTTGTTGTTGTTGTTGTTGTCATTACCGTTCCCCCACGAAAAAAATGAACGAATGCTCGTTACTATACGAGTTAGGGGGAACAAATGGGCCAAACGAAGAAATATCGACTTCTGCCTGTCGTGGGCCTGCTCACATGGGTGCTGCTTCCGCTTGTCATGGTCGCCGGACTAAGTGGAGTGAGCCGCTCTCTCACTTTGGACGACGACAAAGTGGAGGTGTGGGTTCCGGTCGGGGCCGCCGACCAGGACATTGACCGCGGCGTGGACGTGATCCTGCAATGGAGCCCGACCGTCGACATCGTCTCCCCCGCGTGGTCCGGAGTTGTTCAGCGCGTCAACGTCACCGGCGGGGCATCGCTCTCTAGCGGCCACTCAATTGCGTTGGTCGATGGTGTTACCCGTATCGCTGCACACACAAGCATTCCGTTCCATCGCCAAATCGATTCGGGACTGCGCGGCGAGGATGTGCGGGCATTGAACGAAATGCTTCGGCAACTTGGACATTCGCATGCTCCCGACGACGCCGCTACCTGGCAAACCACGCGGGGCATCCGTCAGCTTGGGGCGGCGCTGGGAGCCGGCTCGTCGGTCAATTCGTTCGACCCGGCATGGATCGTCTATCTGCCATATGAAGGCTACGTTGTGGGTTCAGTGCAACTAGCGGTCGGAAAGCCCGCTCCGGCTCCTGGCGAAACGATTCTCGGCGGTACCGCCCGTATTACCTCAGCGGAGTTAGTCACCCGAGACAGCGTTGCCATCCCTCCATCATCCCCCTCGGAACAGCCCGGAGCGGCGACGCGCCCAACACGCATTGAGATTGCAAACGAGGCCAGGGTGACGGCAGACCCGGAAGAAGCCTTCCAAATTGCCGGCGTTACCTATGAACTGGACGAGACACGCAGCAGGCTCGCAGTCGTCTCACTGCCCGGGGTGGAGGGTGTGATAGCCGCAGACCAGGTCGTGGTGCGCGGGCAGTTGGTGAGACAAGCACTAGATGGAGACGTTGAAGTCCCCAGCGCAGGGATCGTGACAGACGCCACCGGAGCACAATGCGTCCGAGTGGACCCCGACAAGCCACGCTGGGTTGCGGTGGACATCAGGGCAAGCCGCGACGGCCTCGCCGTGGTGTCCGGATCATTGAGCATCGGCGAAAAACTCCAGGTTGGGGCAACCGTGGAGCCGACCAAGTGCTCCTGACTGTCGAGGGATTGGGCAAGTCCATCGGATCGCGGTCTCTGTTTATGAACCTGACATTCACCGTGGAGGCTGGGCAGTCGTTGGCGATTGTCGGCCCGTCCGGTTCGGGAAAATCCACTCTCCTCTCGATCATCGCGGGGTTCACTGACCCCAGCAGCGGCGAACTGCGATTTGACGGGTCCCGCGGGCACATCGAGTGGGCTCCGCAGGCTTCGCCGTTGCTGTCACGGCGAACCGCGCTCGATAACGTGATGCTGCCGACGCTCATCCGCGGGGCTGACCCCGGAGCGGCGAGGATGCATGCCTCCAAGACCTTGGACGATCTTGGGCTCGGCGCATTCGCTCACACTCCGGTGTATCGACTTAGTGGAGGCGAACGTCAGCGCGTTGGCGTGGCTAGAGCAGTGGTGTCGAGGCCACGAATGCTCTTGGCGGACGAACCCACAGCCTCCCTCGATCCATACTCGCGAACGGCCGTTATCCAGACGCTTCGGCGCTGCACCCAGGAGGGTACCGCCGTCATCATCGCCACCCACGATCCAATCGTTGCGGAGCAATGCGACACAAGGCTGGATCTCCAATTGGACATGCCATGATGGTCATGCCTCTTCCCATCTCCGAGGCTCTAGCCAACCTCCGAGCCTCCCTGGGCTTCGGGCTGATCCTGTTTTTCGTCTCGCTCCTTGCCGGTGGAGGAATCGCCGCCGCGAGCACGCTCGAAGCAGGAAGCTACGCACACAAATGGCACCAACAAGTGCAGACCGGCCGCTTCGTTTTCACCATTGCATCCGCCACATCGGCAACATTGGATGCGTCACGCTGCGATGCCCTCAACTCCATCTCCGGCGTCAGCGCCGCGGGGGCAATCACTTCTGAGCGAGACATTGAGTTCCCGCAAACCGGTAATCAGACGTGGCGAGAAAGTACCGTCACTCCAAGGTTTCCCGCCGCCGCATGGAACGACGGGCCGCCTCCTTTTTCGGGAAGCAATGCCATTTTTCCCAACGAGTTGGCCGACCTGCTGAGCGCCGTCCCTGGATCGCGGTTCACAGTCGTGGACAAGGCCACCGGAGCCGAATCGTCAACCCGCGTCGAATGGACTTCGGAGCACCGGTCGCGAATTGACGGCATCAACCGGAACGTGATTCGCCTCGGAGAACCTTCCGGAGCCACAAAGATCTGCTACGTCTCCACTGAACCGGCCGCGTTTCTCGACGTCGGCTCGGCAGCGCGAGGGTGGTTCGGTGAGCCTGTTCAGGTGTCGGAGCTCGGCCAACAAACCGACGGAGCAGGTCTATCGATCGCCCCGGCACGTCTAATGGACTGGGGATGGGTCGCTGTCGCTGCAGCAGTTCTCCTGTTGGCGAGCTCATGGTGGTTCGCCCGCCGAGCAGACCTCGCTCTATACCGTTTGCTTGGCATGGCGACGGCAGACTTTCTCAGAATGATGACCACGGAATGTGCCCTGTTGGTGTTGGCGCCGACGGCACTCGGCGCGGCGTTCGCACTCCTCGTTCTTCGTCCAACCGATGCCTACGTCATCGCATCAGTCGGCTTGGATCTCCTGCGATACATGGTGATTCTTTGTTCACTTCCACTGATTGCCCTCCTGCTGGGACGGCGCAGCAACACCGTCAGGACCCTCAGCGGCTACTAGGCCTCGTAGCCCCTGTCCTCTTGGCATGCTTACCCTTTGGCGACGTCGCACCCCATCCGTTGTGGTCGACAGTGCCGGCCCGCCACCTCTTGAGGTTCCACCGCCCGAGCCACCCCTGCGGATGCGGGAGGTACTGCGCCATGATAGGTCCTACTGGCGCCAGATCGCCATCGAGGTTGCCAGCGGGTTCATCATGGCGGCGCTGCTCTTTGCTTTGCCTGGACTGGCGGGGCTTCTCGGGTACCCTCTTGGTCAGTTTCGATCGAACCTGTCCAGCCCCTCGATGGCACCGAGGCGTGGCTTTCCACGCAGGGGCGATCAGCCATCTGATCAGGTGTGCCTCATGGTTCGGCGCTTCCGCGAACGGACTGCGACGGAAGATGTTCGGGCAAGGATTGCCCATGGGACCGCACAAACAGGTGGTGCGTAGCAACGGCAGCGGCCTTGAGCGAGGTGTAGTACCCGATCAGCCGCCGGTCCTCGCTTCGCTCCGCCCACGTCACCACTCGATACCCGTTGATCGCGAGGAAGCGGATGATGCCGTAGCACTTGTTCGTCGCGTCGACCATGTACCAGCGGCCCGGTTCCGTTTCGACCGCGGCGAGGATCGGATGCCACGCGGTGGACGGGTTGGACGCACGGCGCGCGGCGGTGTCGAAGGCGTCCTGTGGTGAATGACGCATCGACCCTGCCCGTGTTCCATTTCTTTCGCTGCTCGCTTATGCTCGTTAACCTTCGAACATACTTTCGAATAGTGCAAGGTGGATGTCATGCAGGTGAAACACGAAACTGTGACAGTGTGGCTCCAGGGCGCGGTGCCGGTACGGCTGCTGTGGCGCGATGTCCGCTACATGGTCACCGACACCCCGACCGGGCTCTACGGCTATATCGATGACGCACCGACACGGGCGCGACGCACGCGAAGGCGTTTGGACGCCGAAGGCGCCGATGTCCCCCGGGTCGTCGTCGAAGTCATGGCGATAGAACCTTGAGCGAGACGGCCTTCCGTAGTCGCCTGCGGTTCCACAGGAGCAGACTTGCGACGATAGCCACTGCTAAGACCGTCGCCACGATTATGTAGGAGGCTCTGATCCTTGGGTCACCTTCGGCTCGGGCGTCGTTGGAGAAGGTGATTTCGCTTGTGAGGTCTTGGACGATGAGTCCGCTTCGCACCTGGAGTGTTGCAAGCCAGGGTCCTTCGGGAATCGCATCTTCGAGCATGACGGACATCTGACCTGTACGGCCTGGTGCCACAGTGAGCGACTTGTGTCCGTCGAACGGCCCTGCTGATAGACCCGCTGGTCCTTCAGTAAGGCTGAGTGTGCCGCTCAGGTCGAGGGCACGCCCTCCCGTGTTCGAGATGGCAGCGGTAAGTACGCGTGTTCCATCTTCTGCGGTCGTCGCAACCAGCCGGCCGATCTCGAAGGTCGCCGGCGGGCCGTTCCCTGGCCCTACCGATACATACATGCGAATTCCAACTCTGCTTGCACTCACGACACTGGTTTCAGTGGTGCTGTCGGATCGAACCTCAGCCCAGACCGCAGCGTACTGTTCGCCCTCGGCAGCG
>NZ_JBACFR010000172.1:0-3132 GCF_056262345.1 Homoserinimonas sp. | reverse complement strand
CAACTCGCGTTCACGTGGGTGTTCCGTCCGGCTGTATCCCTGCTGAACAACACGGCAAACGTGATTCTCCGATCTGTGGGGATTGAGCCCAAAGAGGAGCTCTCGTCGGCTCGAACGGCCGAGGAACTCACCTCGCTGCTGCGGCGCTCCGCCCTCGAGGGCACGCTCGAACTAGACACCGCAACGCTTCTGGCCCGCACGCTCTCGTTCAACGAGAGAACGGCGAGCGATGTTATGACGCCGCGACCCCGCGTATCGAGTGTCGAACGCACCGATTCTGCGCAGGTGGTCATCGAGCTCGCCAGCACAACGGGTTATTCGCGGTTCCCTGTCGTAGACGACGGAATCGACGATGTCATCGGCGTCGTCCATGTGAAGCAGGCCGTTGCTGTTCCGCGAGAAAAACGCGGTGAGGTGCCCGTCTCTGCCCTGCAGAACGACGCTCTTCGCGTACCAGAAACCATGCGACTCGAGGCGTTGCTCGGCGAGCTGCGCCAGCGGGGATACCAGATGGCCGTCGTGCTCGATGAGTACGGGGGAACCGCAGGGGTCGTGACACTAGAAGACCTCGTCGAGGAGCTCGTCGGAGAGGTATCTGACGAGCACGACAGATCCCGCGCTGGCGTTGTGCGCTCCCGCAACTGGCTCACCTTTCCCGGCATGCTCAGGCCAGACGAGTTGCGCGAGCGCGCCGACGTTGTCGTGCCAGAAGACGGCCCATACGAGACGGTGGCCGGATTCATCATGAGCGAACTGGGCCGACTTGCCAAGGTGGGCGACACCGTGAGCGTTGACGCTGGAGAGTTCAGGGTTGAACGCATGGACGGTCGGCGCATCGACCGCATCCGCTTCACCCCGGCGGTCGATGCGGATGCCGATCAGAATGCAGGGGAGGCGCGCTCATGACCGATTACTGGGGCATTGCCTGGTTGGTAGTTCTGCTGCTGGCTAACGCCTTCTTTGTCGGCGCCGAGTTCGCCGTCATCTCTGCCCGTCGCTCACAGATTGAGCCGAAGGCGGAGGCTGGTTCTCGCGCCGCGGTGACCACGCTCTATGCCATGGAGCACGCAACGCTCATGTTGGCGACGAGCCAACTGGGCATCACGGTGTGTTCCTTGCTCATCCTCAACGTGTCAGAGCCGGCGATTCACCATCTGCTTGAGGTGCCGCTGGGGTTGACCGGGTGGTCGGCCGAGATCATCAGTACTGTGGCGTTTGTTATCGCCCTCGTGCTGGTGTCGTTCCTGCATGTGGTGTTCGGGGAGATGGTTCCGAAGAACCTGTCCTTCTCGCTGCCCGACCGCATGGCTCTGATTCTGGCCCCGCCGCTCGTGGTTATTTCCCGCATCTTTAAGCACCTGATCGGCTTTCTCAATGCCACCGCCAACGGTGTTCTTCTGCTGTTCAGGGTGCAGCCCAAGAGTGAGGCGACGAGTTCGTTCACATTCGACGAGGTGGCCAACATCGTCGCGCACTCCACACGGGAGGGTGTGCTGCGGGATACGACCGGTGCCCTCTCGAACGCCTTTGAGTTCACAACCAAGAAGGTCAAAGACATCACGGTGGGGCTCGGGTCGCTCGTCACCGTCTCCGAGGCGGCAACGCCGCTTGAGGTTGAGCGGGCCGTGGCGCAGCACGGATTCTCGCGCTATGTGCTCGTCGACGACGAGGGAGAACCCACCGGTTACCTGCACCTCAAGGATGTCATCGACCTCGAAGACACCGAGTTCACTGAGCCGGTGCCGCCCAAGCGCATCCGCCATCTGATCTCGATCTTTGAGGACACCGACCTTGAGGATGCTCTGGCGACGATGCGCCGCTCCGGCGTGCATATCGCCAGGGTGTTCGACGAAACCGGGGCGACGCGGGGCGCGATCTTCTTGGAGGACATTATCGAGGAGCTCGTCGGCGAGGTTCAGGACGCGACTCGGCGCATCTAGCCCCGGCCGCGCTGGCCGAGCGGAACCGGACGCCAGCCGAGAGGGCGGGCGAGGGCTCTACCAGCGGGCCAGGGTCGTGCGGGCCCGCTCGTAGTTCTTGGGCCAATAGTCGATATCCACGCCCAACTCGAGGGCCGCTCGTAGCGCAAAATGTGGGTCACGGAGGAGCTTTCGGCCCATCATGACCGCGTCTGCCTGTCCTGACGTGATGACCTCGTTCGCGAGCTCAGACGTGGTGATGAGGCCGACGGCGCTCACTGGTGCTCCTGTCGCCTCACGGATCGTCGCAGCGAAGGGAACCTGATACCCCGGGCTGAGCGGGATGGTGGGGGAGGCCAGGGTCCCGCCCGATGAGATATCGAACAGGTCGGCACCGAGCTCGTGGGCGGCGGAGGCGACGATTGCGGTCTCGTCCAGGCTCCAGCCCTCATCCGCCCAGTCGGTCGCCGAGAACCGCACGAAAAGGGCGCGGCCTGGCCCTATCGCCTCGCGCACCGCCTCCACGACCCTGAGGAGCAACCTGCTGCGGTTCTCGAGGCTGCCGCCGTAGGCATCGGTTCGATGGTTCGAGAGCGGCGAGAGAAACTGGTGGATGAGGTAGCCGTGTGCGGCATGTACCTCGACCACATCAAAACCGGCCTCGACCGCGCCCCGGGCGGCGGCGGCAAAGTCCGCGACAACGGCATCGATTCCGGCGAGGTCGAGCGCGATCGGAGCGTCATATCCCTCGAACGGGATCTCGGAGGGGGCGACGGTGCGCCATCCGCCAGCATCCACGGGGCGGGTCCCCTTATCGGGCAGCCATTCGCGCCAGCGGGAGCCCTTGCGGCCTGCGTGGGCGAGCTGGATGCCTGCTGGCGCTCCCTGCGCGTGAATAAAGTCGACGATGCGACTCCAGGCGTCTCGTTGCTCGTCGGTGTAGATGCCGGTGTCTTCGCCTGAGATTCGCCCTTCCGGGCTCACCGCGGTCGCCTCCGTCATGACGAGCCCGGCCCCGCCCCGAGCGAAGGATCCGAGGTGAACAAGGTGCCATTCCGTGGGGACCCCATCCTGTTTCACCACCTCGTACTGGCACATGGGGGCGACCCAGAGACGATTGCGCATCGTGATGGATCGCAGTGTCAGAGGAGAAAAGAGGCTGATGTCGGCGGGGCTCACCCCTCCAAACTATCGTGGGGGGCATGTATGACAT
>NZ_JBACFR010000171.1:0-2837 GCF_056262345.1 Homoserinimonas sp. | reverse complement strand
GCAACGTCTGCCCCGCATTCGAGAACAAGCTCCTTGAAGATCTGGCGGTCTTCGCCCTTGTTGATCGCTTCGAAGTTGGCTCCGATGAGTTCGACGCCGTACTTCTCGAGGATGCCGTGCTCGTGCAGCTCAATGGCAGCGTTAAGCGCCGTCTGGCCACCGAGGGTGGGAAGGATGGCGTCGGGCTTCTCCTTCTGGATGATCGACTCGATCACTTCCCAGGTAATCGGCTCAACGTAGGTGGCGTCGGCGAAGTCCGGGTCGGTCATGATCGTGGCCGGGTTGGAGTTAATGAGAATCACGCGCACGCCCTCCTCCCGGAGAACGCGGCAGGCCTGGGTGCCCGAGTAGTCGAACTCACAGGCCTGACCGATGACGATCGGGCCGGAGCCGATGACGAGGACTGACTTGATGTCGTCGCGCTTGGGCATTACTTGGCGTCCTTCTTCTGGTGGTCGAGCACCATGTCGCGGAATCGGTCGAAGAGGTAGTTTGCGTCATGCGGGCCTGCGGCCGCCTCGGGGTGGTACTGCACCGAGAACGCGGGGATATCGAGAGCGCGGAGGCCCTCGACGACGTTGTCGTTGAGGTTGACGTGGCTCACCTCTACCCGACCGAATCCGGCGGGTGACTCGCTCGGTTCGCCGATGGGAGCATCCACCGCGAATCCGTGGTTGTGCGAGGTGATCTCGACGCGGCCCGTGCCGCGATCGACAACCGGCTGGTTGATCCCACGGTGGCCGAATGAGAGCTTGTAGGTGCCGTAGCCGAGGGCGCGACCGAGCAACTGATTGCCGAAGCAGATTCCGAAGAACGGAAGGTTGTTGCGGAGCACTCCCTGGAGCAGCTCGACGTGGTGATCGGATGCGCCGGGGTCGCCGGGGCCGTTCGAGTAGAACACGGCGCTCGGGTTGAGCGCGAGAAGCTCGTCGAGCGTCACCGTCTGCGGCATCACATGCACATCGAACCCACGGGCCGAAAGGTAGCGAAGGGTCGACGACTTCACGCCAAGATCGAGGACAGCGACGGAGCCGATTCGCTCGCCTTCTGCCTCAATCGTGTACGGCTCAGTTGTCGAGACGCTGCCGGACAGGTTTTGTCCCGACATCTCGGCCCCTGCACGCACCGCCGCCAGCTGCTCGTCATCGCTGAGGGCAGCGTCTGCCCCTGAGAAGATTCCGGCCCTCATGGCGCCAGCATCGCGCAGGCGGCGGGTTATGGCACGAGTGTCAATCCCACTGATTCCGACGATGCCCTCTTCGACGAGCTGGTCATCGAGGCTCCCGGTAGCCCGGTAGTTGGAGACGACGCGAGAGGGGTCTCGCACGACGAAGCCCGATACCCAGATGCGGGATGATTCGGTGTCTTCGCCGTTGACACCGGTGTTGCCGATGTGGGGCGCCGTCATAACGACGATCTGACCCGCATACGACGGGTCGGTGAGGGTCTCTTGGTAGCCGGTCATGCCGGTCGCGAATACGGCTTCGCCGAAGGTGCGACCGGTGGCCCCATAGGCATTACCGGTGAAACGGCTGCCGTCCTCGAGTACAAGAACGGCGGGTTCTGAGATTGCCACTAGGCGAGTCCTCCCTGGGTGGACGAGTGTGATGCTGAGTTATGAAGAAGCCGGGTGACGGCTTCGGAGAATGTGTTTACCTCTGCGGCGCTAGCGAACCTCAGGTACGAGTCGACCGAAACGCGAGTGTCGTCGTCCACGAGGTCCCAAGCAACGAGAACCAGACCGTCGCGTTCGACGACACGGTCGATCGTCCAGGTCGCGCGGTCGACGCCGCGCAGGTCGTTCGCCGGCAGCCATGTCTGCGGCTGGCCCGGGATGGCGAGCACGATTCCCTCGCTGGCAACGATGATTTCGGCGCGTGCCCTAAAGCCGAGCCCATTCACCGCAACGCGGTTGAGGGGCTCTCCTGCGAGAGTCGTGGCGACATAGAAGACGTTCGCTCTAAAGAACTCGTCGCCGACGGTGGCCGGAACTGGGCGAGTCGCGGGGAGCGACGCCTGTCGTCGTCGTCTCGCCTGCCAACCGAGATACATGAGGATGAGGAGAACAACGAGGAAGGCCACGACGGCCCAGAGAAGGACATTCTTATCCACGGTGCGCTCCTGCCGCTCTCGCCACTGTTTCGGCGTCGACGAGCGCGCCGTCGAGCACAGTGGCATATCCGTTGTGAATAGTTGCGACGACCTGGCCGGGGAGTTCGCGGCCGAGATACGGAGAGTTGGTGCTCTTGCCGCGGAGATCTGGCGTGCTGAACACCGAGCGGGCCTCCGTGTCATAAAGAGTGAAGTTCGCCGGAGCGCCGACAACGACACCCCGTGCATATCCGCCGAGCCGACCGATCTCTGCCGGTGCCGACGAGAGCACCCTCGCGACATCCGTCCAGGTCAGGTGCCCGGTCTCGACTGTCGACGCCTGAACGACGGACAGCGCCGTTTCAAGGCCAACCATGCCGAACGCAGCGCCACCCCATTCGCAATCCTTGTCTTCAACAGGATGCGGGGCGTGGTCGGTTGCGACGATGTCGATTGTGCCGTCGGCGAGCCCAGCGCGGAGTGCCATAACATCTTCTGCCCGGCGCAGAGGCGGGTTCACCTTGTAGCGGGCGTCGTAGCTGCGCACGAGTTCCTCATCGAGCAGAAGGTGGTGAGGCGTCACCTCGGCTGTCACGGCAATTCCCCGGGACTTTGCCCAGCGCACAACCTCGACGGAACCTGCAGTAGAGAGGTGGCAGATGTGCACGCGGGACCCGACATGCTCTGCCAGCAACACGTCGCGGGCAATAATGGCCTCTTCTGCTACGGCGGGCCATCCTGCCAGG
>NZ_JBACFR010000170.1:0-1856 GCF_056262345.1 Homoserinimonas sp. | reverse complement strand
GTGTCGTTGAATGCGCCACGGTACGCGCGCCCGATGGGGGTGCGCGCCGTCGACACGATGACTGCTTCTCTCATTGAATCCACCTCGCTGGTTCGTTGTCAGCTCAGTGCTGACCAGGAATGCGCCCATTTCATCACTGAGGCTCGCGCTCGTGCTCTCCGTGCCGGGGTTCTACGCATCGCACGCCGGGCGTCCCACCGCAGTTGTCATGACTAGACAAAAGTCAGCGCGGATGGCCTCTCAGCGACGGAGCCGCGCGAGAGCGGCCAGGTCGGGCTGATCGGCGAAGACACCGTCAACTCCGGAGGACATGATGAGCTGAAACTCGGCGAGCCAGTCGCCAAAACGTTCAGGGCCCTCACCCGACCGAAACCCTGTGACGAGAAAGATGTTCTCCGCGCGAAGGGTCCACGTAAACACCCTCAGCCCTGCCGCGTGCGCCCTCTGAACTACCGACGTGATGGCCGGGGCCCCGTCCTCCCCCACGCGCAGCAGGAGCTTCTTGCTCACGCTGATGCCGTCGATGCCGGAACCCACCAGCGCGGCGAGCCCAGCATCCGCAAGATCCTGCGAATAGGGGCTGGCCGCATCCCCGTCGCGGGCGACCCGATCTGCTGGGGCGCCCTGGGCCTCGATGAGATAGATCAGAGGAGCCTGGATGCCAGCAGCCCGGATGCTGTGCAGCACGTCGAGCTCGAAGCTTTCGATCGTGAGGCGCGGGTCGGCGGCCCAGCCCAGGGCCACCATCTCGGCGGCGAAAAGCTCCGCCAACGGCAGCCCGATGCTGTCGAAGTAGGCGGCATGCTTGATCTCGGCGACCAGCCCTACTGGCCGCGGCGCGGCATCCAGAATCTGCACCAGGTCGCTGAGCCGAAGCATTCCTTCGAGGCCGTCGAACGTGGTGTTGTTGGGGCGCACGGCGGGCAGCCGCTCGCGGAGTGTGAGGGTGGCGAGCTCTGCCCACGTGAAGTCCTCGGTGAACCAGCCCGTCAGTTCGACGCCGTCAACGATCTTGGTGACCCTGCGAGCCGCAAATTCTGGGCGGTCGGCGACATCCGTCGTGCCCGAGATCTCGTTCTCGTGGCGGAGCACCAAGACCCCGTCCTTGGACGGCACAATGTCGGGCTCGATCGCGTCGGCACCGAGGTCAATAGCCAGCTCATAGGCCGACCTGCTGTGCTCGGGGCGATACCCGCTCGCGCCCCTGTGGGCAATGACGAGAGGATGCTGGGCAGAAGAAGTCACGGCGCAACGCTACGCGGTCGGGCGGGGCCGTGTGAAAACTCTGCCGCACGCCCTGCGGCGCGTTGCTAGCATTCCTGCATGCCCCCCTGCCCGAGCTGCGGTGCCGCCCTCGAGACCTCCTGGAAGTTCTGCATCTTTTGCGGAACGGCTCTGACTGAGGATGCCGCGGCGATTCCCTCCGCCATCCGCCCGGAGCAGGCCGTGTCGGTGCGCAGCAAGCTCGACATTCCCCTTCTCGTCGGTATCGCTCTGGGCGCGGCCGGGGCTGCCCTCATCGTCTACGTGGCGATTGCCCTGTTCGCTCCGCGATAGTGCACCCTGCGGGCGCCGCAGATTCCCCAGTGTTTGAGGGAACAACTCCGCTATTCTGTGCGTTGTATACCGAGAATCGGCGCAGACCGTAGCCCGACCGGTGCCACCAAGGAGAAGACCACGAATGGCCAACCCCGCCTTTAGCAACTCGCCGGCTTTTGCCGCCGGCGCCAAAGCCGTTGACTTTAACAAGCCGGTATCGAGCGAAGAACTCGATGCCATGTACGGCCGTCCTTCTGCAACGCCCGTCGACACCGACCGGATGACGTACGAAGACACGATCGTCAAGACCCTCATCG
>NZ_JBACFR010000169.1:0-5009 GCF_056262345.1 Homoserinimonas sp. | reverse complement strand
AGCGCCTTGTAGACCTGTCCCACGTTCAGCGGGGTGCCCGATCCGGTGCGTCGATCAAACTCGGCGCGCAATAGATAGCCGTAGTTGGGTTGCGCCGCGAGCATGGCCAGGATGCTCATCCGTACCGACACCTGGCCCCCGCATCTAATGCATACCCTCTATATAAATACCGACGATAGCGAAGCGCGGTAGGGGCGGCAAGAACCTTTTAGACGAGAAGCTGGTGCTTCGCGAGCTCGCGGTAGAGCGGGGTCGAGACGACCAGTTCGGAGTGTGTGCCCTCGCCGACGACGGTGCCGTTCTCGAGCACGACGATGCGGTCGCTGTCCACGACCGTCGAGAGCCGGTGAGCGATCACGATGAGGGTGCGGCCCGTGGCGACGGCGTCGATCGCCTCGCGCAGCAGCTGCTCGTTGAGTCCGTCGAGCGATGAGGTCGACTCGTCGAGCAGCAGGATGGGCGGCGCGGCCAGCAGCGCCCGGGCGATAGCCAGACGCTGGCGCTCTCCACCCGAGAGCATCACGCCGTCCTCGCCGACCTGGGCGTCGAGCCCCGCAGGGTCGCGATCGAGCACAGCCGTGAGGTTCACGGCGGCCAGTACATCAACGCATAGTTCGTCCGAGGCATCGGGAGCGCCGAGGGTCAGGTTGTCGCGGATGCTTCCCGCCAGAACGGGCGCGTCCTGTTCCACATATCCGATCTGTGCGCGCAGGTCTTCGCGGTCGAGCGCACGAACATCCTGGCCGCCGAGTCGCACGACTCCCGCCGTGGGGTCGTAGAAGCGCTCGATGAGGGAGAGAATCGTCGACTTGCCGGCTCCGGACGGGCCAACGAGGGCGATGCGCTGCCCGCGCGGCACCGAGAACGAGACTCCGCGAAGCACGGTGCGGTCTCGGGGGCTGTCCACGGCAGATTCGCCGAGTTCTGCGGCGAGTAGTTTCTCTGCCTCTGTCTTGTGGGCCGATTCGGGGTAGCGAAACTCCACGGTCTCGAACGTGACGGCGTCGTTTGATTCGACGGGCGCGACGGCAGTGATTGCGGCATCCTCTTCTGCCTCGCTGGGCAGAGCGATGATTTCCTGGATGCGCCCGAGGGCTCCGAGGGCCTGGTTCACCGAGGTCACGGCACCGAAGGCCAGGCCGAGCGGGCTGATCAGCATGAAGAGAAAAATGATGAAGGTCACGAGTGAGGCCACCGTGATATCTCCGGCGGCGACGCGGAAGCCGCCCACGCCGAGCACGGTGAGCAGCGAGACTTGCAGGGCAATGCCCGCGACGGGAACCACGAGCGCAGAGACCTTGGCGACGTCGATTCCTCGGCGGTAGGCGCCCTCGGCTTCCTTCTCGATTGCGGCGTATTCGCGGTCGGTGGCGTTGGCGGCCCGCACCGTGCGAATCGCGCCGAGCACGCGCTCCACGGCGGCGGCCAGGTCGCCGACTTTCTGCTGTTGGGCCTGGCTGGCCCGGCGGATGCGGCCAGAGAGTGCTCCAACGATCACGGCAGAGAGCACGATCACGAGCATCGTGAGCCCGAGCAGCACGGGGTCGATGATGAGCATCGCGATGATTGCGCCGACAAAGATGAGCACTCCGCCGATCGCGTCGACGAGCCCCTGGGTCATGACCGCATACAGCAGTGTCGTGTCCGAGCCGACGCGGGAGACGAGGTCGCCCGTGCGGCGGGTGTCGTATTCGCGGATGGGCAGGCGAAGCATCCGGGAGATCAGGTGGCGTCGGGCGGAGAATACGACCCCGGTTCCCGTGCGCTGCAGCAGATAGTGCTGGTAGCCGCTGATGATGGCCGATACCACCACGAGCACGACGAGCACGGTGACAAACGTGGTGAGGGGGTCGCCTTCGCCGACGGCAACGATGAGCTGGTTCACGAGCAGCGGCTGTGCGAGCGAGGCGGCGGCCCCCAGGATGCTCAGCACGATCACGACGCTGAGCACCTTCTTGTGCTCTAACAAATAGGGCAGAAGTTCGCTGAACCGGGCACGAGGCCCGTCGTCCTTCTTCTTGCGGGTGCGCGTGTTCGCTGTACTCATGACTTCTTTCGATGGAGCGGAGGGCGAATGGCCACCAGTAGCTTACGTGGCGAACCACGGACATTTGCTGCTGAGATCTCCGGTCCACCCCGCCATCGCTGGCGTTCTCCGCAACCCGGGCCTGTCGTTCTGCTGTCAGAATATGCAGGTGCCCCATCCTTCTGAGTCGCTTGGTTTGCGGAGCCGTGGGGTCATCGCCTCCGTCGCCGCGTCCGTGCTCTTTGGCGTCGTCTATTTCATCCCGGCGGCGCTGGGCGATCTCGGCACGTTCGAGGCGGTGTCGTGGCGCATCATCCTCACGGTGCCGTTCATGGTGGTTTTGCTCATCGCCATCAAGTCGTGGCGATCTGTTGTCGCCACGGTGCGGCTCATTGCCGCACGCCCGCTCGTCGTGCTTCCGCTCGTGCTGGTGTCGTCGGCGCTTCTCGGGCTGCAGCTGTGGCTCTTCGCGTGGGGTCCGAGCACGGGGCATGGGTTGGATGTCGCGATCGGCTACCTTCTCATGCCGCTGGTCATGGTTGTGGTCGGCGTGATCGTTCATGGGGAGCGGCTGGGGGCACTTCGCACGGTCGCGGTGGGCGCAGCGCTGGTCGGCGTTGCCGCGGCTTTTTTCGCGGCGGACGGGCTTTCGTGGGCGACCGCTGCCGTGGCTATCGGCTACCCGATCTACTTTGTTATTCGGCGCGCTCTGGGAATTGATACTCCGGGCGCCATGCTCGTCGAGCTCGTCATCCTGTTGGTTCCAAGCGTGTGGTTCGCCGTCGGACCGGGGTCGGTCGTGGCGCAGGGCGGGGAGCTTCCGATCGCAATGCTCGTGATGTTCGGGGCGGTGAGCGCCGTCGCCCTCACTCTCTACATCGTCGCGAGCCGTCTGCTGAGCTTCAGCCTCTTCGGGCTCCTCAGCTATGTCGAGCCGATTGTTCTGGTCGCGGTGTCGATCGTCCTGCTGGGCGAGTCGATCGATCCGTCCGAGTACCTCACCTATGCCGGCATCGGCCTTGCCCTTCTTCTCCTGGGAGTCGAAGGGTGGCGCAGCGTGCGCTCGGTTCCGGATGCGGGCGAGCCTCCCGCGGTCACCTCCTAACCCACGCGGTTAGGGAATGGTGGGCGGCTGTGCGCCGAGGGTCCGATACGCGCTGCGGTAGAACAGCAGCGGTTCGAGGGTGTCGCCGCTGAAGTCGGTGTGCAGTGCGGCAACCTTGCCCACCACGATCAGGTGGTCGCCACCGGGGTGTTCGGCCTCGAGGGTGCATTCGATGTGAGCGAGTGCTCCGTCGAGCAGTGGAATCGCCAGCTCTCCTTGGTGCCACGGAGCGTCGGCGAACTTGTCGCCCCCGCTTCGGGCGAACGTTCTGCTGAGCGGTGCCTGTTCTGCCGAGAGCACGTTCACCGCAAACACCCCCTGTGGCTCGATCTTGGGCCACGACGTTGAGCTTCGGGCTGGCGACACCATCACAAGAGGCGGGTCAATCGAGAGTGAGCTAAATGACTGCGCCGTCATTCCCGCTGGTGTGCCGTCGGCGTCGCGGCCGGTGACCACGACCACGCCTGTCGCAAAGTGCGACATTACGGTGCGGAACACCTGGGGGTCGATTGCGGGCAGTTTCATCGGCTTCCTTTTACACGCAGCGTTCGCCTCTCAAGCGACGGTCTCGGCCGAGCGCCGAGTGGCGCTCATCGTAATCCCGTCTTCGCTCGTCGTGATTCATCCGTCGCCCAGCCAGCCGCAATGCTGTCGCGGCGCCGTTTGGTGCCGCGGAGCGTTCCGGGCGTGCGAACGCTCTACCCTGGTGTCATGGCAGATCGCACCCCTTGGTCCCTCTCCGGCGCCCTGCGCGGGATGTTCGCAAAGAAGACGATCGACGAGGGCACGTGGGAGGACCTCGAAGATGCGCTCATCTCTGCCGACTTTGGCCCTGACATCACCGACTCGGTGATCGAGGAGCTGCGAGCCCAGGTCAAGAAGTACTCGACGACAGACCCCGCAGACCTAAAGCGGATGCTTCGGGAGAATCTCGAGGAGCGTCTCGCCCGCCTCGATCCCACCCTTACTCTCACGGCCCGTCCCGCCGTTGTGCTCGTGGTGGGCGTCAACGGTGTCGGCAAGACCACCACGATCGGCAAGTTCGCCAGGTTCCTCGGGCGGCACGGCCGCACGGTCGTGGTGGGCGCTGCGGATACCTTCCGCGCTGCGGCAGTCGAGCAACTTGCTACCTGGGCCGAGAGGGGCGGCGCCCAGATCGTTCGTCCCCAGCAGCAGGGTCAAGATCCTGCGTCTGTCGCGTTCCAGACGGTGGAGAAGGCCATCGCCGAGGGAATCGAGATCGCCATCATCGACACGGCGGGCCGGCTTCAGACCAAGAGCGGGCTGATGGATGAGCTGTCCAAGATTCGCCGTGTCATTGAGAAGCAGACCGAGATCGCCGAGGTGCTCCTGGTACTGGATGCCACGACGGGCCAGAACGGGCTCGCTCAGGCGGAGGCGTTCATCGAGCACGCGGGGGTCACGGGCCTCGTGCTCACCAAGCTCGATGGCTCGGCAAAGGGTGGTTTTGTGCTCGCAGTCCAGGAGCGAACGGGCATCCCCATCAAGCTCGTCGGGCAGGGTGAGGGCATCGGCGATCTCACCGGGTTCACCCCACACGTTTTCGTCCAGAACCTGGTGGGCTAGTCCAGCCGTAGGTTTGGCGGTCATCGCCGCGGTGTCATCCGATGCGATGACCACAGAGAAGGCCCGTTTTTCCCATGTTTGTTGGGGAGGCGGGTCTTTTGTGGTTGGTGGGGTGGGGGTGTTTTGTCGAGGGTGTGTCGCGGCACGCCGGGGATGTGGGGGTGATTTGCCGGGTGTTCCAGATCCACGTAAAGTTCTTTCTTGTCACCCCAAAGGTGCGGGAAGCGGAAGAGCTTCTCGGCCTCACGTGGGACCAAATCCTGGCTCTAAACAGCCGCTCCCCGAGTCTTC
>NZ_JBACFR010000168.1:0-17088 GCF_056262345.1 Homoserinimonas sp. | reverse complement strand
ACCAACGCTCACCTTGCCCCGGCTCACAAGCACCCTTGCCCCGTGCGCGGGTGCGCACGGAGCAACGCTGCTTCGCTAGGACTTAGCCCTTGAAGCGCGGGAAGGCGCTGCGACCGGCGTAGACCGCCGCGCCGTCGAGCTCTTCTTCGATGCGCAGGAGCTGGTTGTACTTGGCAACCCGCTCTGAGCGAGCGGGGGCGCCGGTCTTGATCTGACCACAGTCGGTGGCGACGGCGAGGTCGGCGATCGTGGTGTCTTCGGTCTCACCAGAGCGGTGCGAGAGGATCGCGGTGTAACCGCTGCGCTGGGCGAGGGTGACTGCGTCGAGCGTCTCGGTGAGGGTTCCGATCTGGTTCACCTTGACGAGGATCGAGTTGGCGGCGCCCTTTTCGATGCCCGTTGCGAGGCGGCTCGGGTTGGTCACGAACAGGTCGTCACCCACGAGCTGGGTCTTGGAGCCGAGTTCGGCGGTGAGCTGAGCCCAGCCCTCCCAGTCGTCCTCCGCCAGCGGGTCTTCGATCGTGATGAGCGGGTACGAGGCAACGAGGTCGGCGTAGTACGCGGAAAGGTCGCCGGCGCTGATCTGCTTGCCCTCGAACGTGTACTTGCCGTCCGCGAAGAACTCGGTGGAAGCAACGTCAAGACCGAGCGCAATGTCGCGACCGACCGTGAAGCCGGCCTTCTCGATGGCCTCAACGAGCAGGTCGAGAGCGTCGCGGTTGCTGCCGAGGTTCGGCGCGAAGCCACCCTCGTCGCCGAGTCCCGTGCTCAGACCCTTGCTGTGCAGAATGCCCTTGAGGGCGTGGTAGGTCTCAACGCCCCAGCGCAGGCCCTCCTTGAAGGTGTCCGCACCGATCGGAAGGATCATGAACTCCTGGATGTCGACGTTGCTGTCGGCGTGCGAGCCGCCGTTGATCACGTTGAGCATGGGCACGGGCAGCGTGTGCGCGTTGGGACCACCGAGGTAGCGGAACAGCGGCAGGTCCCGCGAGTCTGCCGCGGCTTTGGCAACGGCGAGGCTCACACCGAGAATGGCGTTGGCGCCGAGGCGATTCTTGTTCTCGGTTCCGTCAAGCTCGATCAAGGCGGCGTCGATCATGCGCTGGTCGGTGGCGTCGAAACCTTCGAGCTCCGGGCCAATCACGTCGAGAACGGCGTCAACCGCCTTCTCGACACCCTTGCCGAGGTAACGGCCCTTGTCGCCGTCGCGCAGCTCGTAGGCCTCAAAAGCACCCGTCGATGCACCAGAGGGCACGGCAGCACGGGAGACCGTGCCGTCCTCGAGAAGAACCTCGACCTCGACGGTCGGGTTGCCCCGGGAATCCAGAATTTCGCGGGCACCAATGGCCTCGATCAACGACACGGGGATCTCCTTGAGAAATTGTTGGGGGTTGACGTGACAATCCTACTCACCGCCTCCGTCTGCCGAAGGGCTGGATTGCGGATCATGCCGCGCGGCCCCACGCCTCCGGGCGTGCCCGCACCCGTGCCCGCACCCGTAAGCCGCTCGCCGCGCCCGAAGTTTGGGGCGCAGCGAGCCGGCTTCGGGCGCGGCGAGAGCGCAGAGCGCAGCGCGCGGCGAGCGCAGCGCAGCGCCTGCGGGTACCGCTAGCCGCGACGCACCGCTAGCCCGCGAGCGGCCGCAGTTCTAGCGAGTCGGCCTCGGAGCCGGCGTCAACGAACGCAAAGTGGGTGAACCCCTCGTGCGCAAGCCGCTCGAGGGTTGCCTTGGTGTTCTTGGGGCGCCGCTCCAGCCGCACGCGGTGTCCGCGGGCGACCAGCTCAGACTTGAGGGCCACGAGCCTGGAGGCTGGCACGTCTGCTGCGTGCAGAAGCGCGATAGCATCCGTCGTCTCCTGACCCAGCTCGACCAGGTCGACGAGTCGTTCGAAGCCGAGCGAGAACCCGCACGCCGGAACGTCCTGGCCCAGAAAACGGCCGATCATTCCGTCGTAGCGACCTCCGCCGCCCAGCGAGTAGCCCAGAGCGGGATGCGCGACCTCGAAGATCGTGCCCGTGTAGTACCCCATGCCCCGCACGAGGGTGGGGTCGAAGACGAGCTCGGCGCCGGGCACCGCGGCCCGCAGGTCGAGCAGTGCGCGGTAGGCATCGAGATCAAGCCACGCTGGCGGGGCCGCGAGCAGATCCCAGCCACCCGTCGCGAGCGCATCGGCGAGACCCTCGACAGCGATGCCGGATTCGGCGAGTTCCGCTGCGACACCCTCTGGCCCGATCTTGTCGAGCTTGTCGATAACGATGAGCGCGTGGTCTTGCTGCTCGGCGGGCACGTTCCAGTGATTGAGCAGACCGAAGAGGATGCGGCGATCGTTGATGCGGATCGTGCAGCCCTCAAGACCCAGGGCCGACAGCGCTGCGGATGTCGCGGTGATCAGCTCGATCTCGGCAAGCGGACCCGCTTCGCCGATGATGTCGATGTCGCACTGCACGAACTGACGAAAGCGGCCCTTTTGGGGACGCTCGGCCCGCCATACCGGCGCGATCTGGATCGCCCGAAAGACGGGGGGAAGCGCCGCACGGTGCGTTGCATAGAAGCGGGCGAGCGGCACGGTGAGGTCGAAGCGCAAACCCAGGTCGGCCAGGTCGAGGGCATCTTTCGCCGCGGCGAAATCCTCCGTGGTCAATCCACGCTTGAGCACACCAAAGGCGAGCTTCTCGTTGTCTCCACCAAGACCGGCGTGCAGTCGCGCACTGTCTTCCATGACCGGGGTTTCGATCTCGTCGAAACCGTGCGAACTGTAGGTGTCACGAATGACCGAGAGCACCCGCTCACGGCGGGCCTTGTCTGCGGGCAGAAAATCGCGCATTCCGCGCGGCGGATTAACGGGAGAAGCCATTGCCCCATTCTGACAGGCGCTGCCGGGCCGAGACGGCAAACCGGCCAAAGGCGGCATCGGTGTGGTCGGCGTTTCCGTTGACGATGAGGTCGAACTGGAGGCCCAAAAAGGTGTCGACGATGAGCCGAGCTTCGTCTGCAGCAGACTCCTCTGGTAGCCCCACTCCGATGAGCATCTCCCGCAGCGCGTCACGCCAACCAGCAAAAAGCTCCCGGGTGACCGGGTTGCCCTCTGGGTCGTGTGACTCCATCAGCGCCGCCTCAATTTCGAGGCGTTTGAGAAGGATGTTGCGCGGCTGACGCGCCCAACCCCAGGCGGCCTCGACGCGCGAAACAAACGCGTCGACGGTCTCGGGGGGCGCTTCGGCCGAGCGCGCGAAGCCGTCCGCTCTGGAATAGACGGCTCGCACAACATCCCGAAGCATCTGCTGCCTGGTGCCGAAGTGGTAGACGAGCGTGAACGTGCTCACCTCGAGCGCCTCTGCCAGGTTGCGGAACGTGACCCCCGACAGAGGATGCTCGAGCAGGTGGTCGATTATGCGCTCGACCAGCTCCGATTTAAGGATCGGGTCGGAACGCTTAGTCGACACCGGGTGTTAGACCGCGCCGCCGGCAGCCTCGGGCGCGTTAGCGTCGTGGCCGCTGTCCCCAACGCTCTCACGGGAGAGGTAGTTCTCCACGTCGAAGAGGTTCTCTGCGCGCTCCACGATGGTCAGAAGCGTGCTCATCGAGGCAACCTCTTCGACCTGCTCCTTGAGGAACCACAGCATGAACTGCTCGCCCAGGGCGTCGGTCTCAGCGCGAGCCGCAGCAAAAAGGTTCTCGATCTGACGGGTGACGCGCTTCTCCTGATCGAGGGCGAGAGCAATCGGCTCGCGCTCGTCGGCAAAGTCGTTGCGCACGGCAGGCACGCCGGGGATGACGACGCCCATATCGCGATCGAGACGGTACTGCACGAGCATCATCGCGTGGTTGCGCTCTTCGATGGCCTGGCTATAGAAGTGCTTGGCCAGCTGAGGAAGGTCGTGGTTGTCGAAGTACACGGCGATAGCGATGTACTGCTGGGCAGCCTCGAACTCGTGGCCGATCTGCTCGGAAAGAAGCTGGTCGAAGGATGCGTTCGTCATGGGTCGAAGGTACAACGTCGCGCGCACGAGCGCACGTAAGGTAAGGCACGCCAAACGCCCGCATCACTCGGCCAAAAAAGTGAACACACGCTTGTTTTGCGCGCAGGTAGACCGACCTGTATCCTTGGCTCGCTGCCTCGCCCCCTCCAGTGCTCAGCAGCGCTTGTGAGGGCGGCTATTGACTCTGCTCGATCGCGGCCTCACACCCCACAGCATGGCCGGTTGATCGGGTAAATCACCGGCCAGGGTCGGGCATATGGGTTCTGCTGTGAAATTTCCAGCGCAAGCCGCCCGGCCGGGTGCCCCCCTCGTTCGGGTCGAGGGGGGCACCACCCCACCCGGCCTCGAACTCACGTCACAGGGCGGCTATTCCGCGCTTTCGGACGCGCGGATCTCATCCTGCAGCGATCGCAGGGTCGATCGCAGCGCCCGTTCGGCGTCGAGACCCTGCGTGCGCGCGGAGGCCACAATGGCCAGGAGCAGGCCGCCGAGCTCTTCTTCGTCGGCCACCGATACCGCTGACGATCCGCCCTCAAGCACGCCGGCCTTTTCGGCTCGACCCAAAACCTTGTCGGCGAGCGCCAGCGAGGGCATGCCCTGCGGAATCCCATCGAGAATGCTCGTGCGGTGTGACTTCTCGCGGGACTTAACGTCGTCCCACACGGCCACAACATCCTCGGCCGTCTCGGCCGTCGCGTCGCCGAACACGTGCGGATGGCGGGCGACCATCTTGGCGGTCATATGGGCCGCAACATCCTCAATCGTGAACGGCTCGTCCTGGGCGCTGGCGGCAATATCCGAGTGAAAGAGCACCTGATAGAGCACGTCGCCAAGCTCTTCTATGAGCTCCTGTCGCGAGCCGGATTCGATCGCGTCGACCAGCTCGAACGTCTCCTCCACGAGATATCGCACGAGCGACTCATGAGTCTGCTCGGCATCCCACGGGCACCCACCCGGGCCCCGCAGCTGCGCCATTACGGCGATCAACTCGTCGAGATTCGGATGCGGTGCCGCGAGCGGCTGGTCGGTCACGAATCGAAGTTCAGGCTGTTCGCTCATGGCACCATCCTGTCACTCGCCGGGTGGGCGTTTCGCGTGCGCGCCACTGGGAGAATAAAGCATGCTCACGCCCGGCCAACCGCATGTGCCAATCGTGCTTGCTGTCGTGCTGGCGCTTTTGCTCGCGGGGCTCACCCTGCGTGCGATCCGCAAGGATCGGCGCGAGTACGGCCGCTTCAAGCGCTATCGCAGCACCGCGCGGCGTCAGGCAACCTTTCGCACCTGGCTGATCGAGTCGTTCCTGGTGTTCGGCGGCGCGTCGGTTGTGATCCTCGCGCTCACCTGGCAATTCATCCCGATCATGCTCGCCGACGTCGAGACCTGGGCTGTGACGCGATGGTGGCGCGATCTCATGCACGCGGGAGGAACGACCGCGACCGTTATCGTCTGGGCCGCAGCGGCGGCCATTGCCATCGGAGCTGTCGGCGCGATCTGGCTTGCCCGCGCAAGCGATGAGGTGCCCGCCATCGGCGACATCAGCGCGATCTTGCCTCGCAACCGGCAGGAGCTCCGATGGGGGGCCGCTCTTTCGATCAATGCCGGGGTGGTCGAAGAGCTCATGTTCCGCCTAGCCCTGCCCACCCTGATCTTTGGCATCACCGGGAGCGCACTGGTTGCCGTGGTTGCCAGCATCGTCATCTTTGGCGCCCTCCACCTCTACCAGGGGGTCGCCGGCGTGATCGGATCGATGCTGATCGGCATGCTGCTGATGGTGCTCTACCTCGCCAGCGGCAGCATCGTGCTCGCGATCATTGTGCACGCGGCAATCGACTTGCGCTCGCTCGTGCTGATCCCCGTGGTTGTGTTTGGGGTTCATCGCAAGCCAGGCAGGCGCACGAGCGCCGTGCCGCCGAGCCCCGTTCTTCCGAGCTAGGCACCAGCCGCCGCGGCCGCTGCAGGCTCGACAGGCTTCTCGTCGGGCAGCATTGCGTCGAAGAGCGCGCCGACCCACTGCACCAGGGCGTCGTCGCTGTAGAGCTCGCCTCCCGCCTTCGGCAGCGGAACAACGAGCGCACCCGCCTGGGCCACATACTTGGCCCCCGGGTACATGCGCTGCATGCGTACCTGGCGAGAATCGGGCAGCTCGATCGGCGCGATGCGCAGGTTCGGCCCCATGACCACGACCTCGCTCAGCCCCGCCTTCTGTGCACGGCGACGCAGGCGAGAGACCGCGATCAGCTGAGCGACAGGGGGCGGAAGCTCACCGTATCGGTCGACCAGTTCGTCGACCACAGAGTCGATCGCGTCGGGCGCGGCAACGGGAGAGCTCGCGGCGGAGAGCTTTTGATAGGCCTCAAGGCGCAAACGCTCGCTCTCGAGGTATTCCTCGGGGATGCGGGCATCGACGGGCAGTTCGAGGCGCAGCTCGGCCGGGCCCTCGACCTCTTCGCCCCGGAACGTGCTCACGGCCTCACCGATCATGCGCAGATAGAGATCGAAGCCAACCCCGGCGATGTGGCCGGACTGCTCGCCGCCGAGCAGATTGCCCGCGCCGCGAATCTCAAGGTCTTTGAGCGCGACCTGCATGCCGGCACCGAGCTCATTGTTCGCGGCGATCGTGGCGAGCCGGTCGTGGGCGACCTCACCGAGCGGCTTGTCGCCGTCGTAGAGAAAGTAGGCGTAGGCCCGCTCCCGGCCACGCCCGACTCGGCCTCGCAACTGATGGAGCTGGCTGAGCCCGTACTTGTCGGCGCGATCGATTATGAGGGTGTTGGCGTTCGACACGTCGAGGCCGGTCTCGATGATGGTGGTCGAGACGAGCACATCGAACTTGCGCTCCCAAAAATCGACCATCACCTGTTCAAGCACATGCTCCGGCAGCTTTCCGTGGGCCACCGCGATGCGCGCCTCCGGCACGATCTCCGCTAGCTGCGCCGCAACCCGGTTAATGCTCGACACTCGGTTGTGCACGAAGAACACCTGGCCCTCGCGCAGCAGTTCTCGGCGAATTGCTGCGCCGACCTGCTTCTCGCTGTACGGCCCGACGAACGTGAGAATCGGGTGCCGGTCCTCCGGCGGAGTCGCCAGGGTCGACATTTCGCGGATGCCGGTGACCGCCATTTCGAGCGTGCGGGGAATCGGCGTCGCGCTCATGGCCAAGATGTCGACGTTCGTCTTTAGCTTCTTGAGCGCATCCTTGTGCTCAACGCCGAATCGCTGCTCCTCGTCGATGATGACGAGGCCGAGGTCCTTGAACTCGATGTTCTTCGACAGCAGGCGATGCGTGCCGATGACGACGTCGACTGTTCCGTCGGCCAAGCCCTCGATGACCTCTTTGGACTCCTTGTCCGTCTGAAAGCGGCTCAGACCGCGCAGATGGATGGGGAACCCGGCAAAGCGCTCGGCGAACGTTTCGAGGTGCTGCTTGACCAGCAGGGTCGTCGGGACGAGCATGACGACCTGCTTGCCGTCCTGCACCGCCTTGAATGCTGCCCTAACCGCCACCTCGGTTTTGCCGTAGCCGACATCTCCAGCGACGAGTCGGTCCATGGGGATCGACCTCTCCATGTCGGCCTTGACCTCGTCGATCGTCGTGAGCTGATCGGGGGTTTCAGCAAAGGGAAAAGCCTCTTCGAACTCGCGCTGCCAGGGAGTATCTGGGGCGAAGGCGTGTCCACGACTCGCCATCCGCGCGGAATACAGCTTGACCAGCTCGACCGCGATATCCCGCACGGCCTTGCGCGCTTTGCTCTTGGCCGCCGACCAGTCGCTGCCGCCCATCTTGCTGAGCGATGGCGCCTCTCCCCCGACATATCGGGAGATCAGGTCAAGCTGATCCGTTGGCACGTAGAGCTTGTCGCCGGGATAGCCGCGCTTCGACGGCGCATATTCGATGAGCAGAAACTCGCGGGTCGTCTTGACGGCGTTGCGCCCGCCGGTCGAGACCTCGCGGCGCACCAGCTCGATGAACTTGCCGATGCCGTGGGTCTGGTGAACGATAAAGTCGCCGGTCTTGAGCTGCAGGGGGTCGACGACGTTCTTGCGCCGCACTCCGAGCTTCTTAATCTGACGGGACTCGTAGCCGACAGCGCGACCGTAGAACTCCGTCTCGCTGAGAACGGCGAGACGGATGTCTTCCATCTCGAAGCCGTGCTCGACCGTGCCTTTAACCAGGTAGGCGACTCCGGGGTCGAGCGAATCCGGCAGAGAATCTGTGATGCGGGCAGCGAGGCCGTGTTCGCCTAGAGCCTCGGCCGCGCGCTCGATAAGCCCATGACCCTGCGCAACGACCGCAACCGACCATCCGTCGCCGAGCAGTGAGCCGACGTGCGCGATGGCACCATCCGCTTGGCCGGTGAAGTTCGGAACCGTGCGAGCATCGATGCGCACATAGTCACCGGCCGACTCGATGAGCTCATCGAGGCTCGCCGCGGCGGCACCGCTATCGAAGGAGCTGAGCGTCCACCAGGGGCGGTCACCGGCCGATTCGCGAAGCGCACGCACCGTGAGAAAGTCGCCAGCATCAAGATCGATCGGGGCCTCTGCCCCCGCCGTGGCGGCGTTCCACGCCGCGCCCAAGAACTCGCGGTTCGTCTCGAGTAACGATGTCGCCCTGGTCTCGACCCGTTCGGGCGAGATCACGGCGAATGCAGCATCCACTGGAACGTAGTGAGTGAGGGGCACAAGCCTGTCGACGAGGACGGGGGCAAGCGACTCCATGCCGTCGACGGGGATGCCGTCAGCGATCTTGGCGAGCATGGTGCTGAGGCTCGGAAACTCGGGCAGCATCTCGCGGGCACGCTGACGCACGGAGTCACTCAGCAGCATTTCGCGGCAGGCGGGCATGCTCACCGCGTCGACCGGCTCGGGCAGCGACCGCTGATCTGCCACCGAGAACTCGCGAATCTGCTCGGCCTCGTCGCCAAAGAATTCGATGCGCAGAGGATGCTCCGCCACCGGCGGAAAGACATCGAGAATGCCGCCGCGCACGGCGAACTCGCCGCGGCGCGTGACCATATCCACGCGTGAGTACGCCAGGTCGACAAGCCGTCGCTGCAGGTCGGCGAGATCGTAACCTCTCCCGCCAGCCGTCACCTCGAGCGAATCAAGGTGCGTGAGGTTGTCGGCCAGCGGCTGGAGAGCAGCCCGAACGCTAGCGACCACGATGAGTGGCGAGACGGGCCCCGCCTCGCGACGCTTCTGCCAGTCAGCGATGCGCCGAAGCGCCTCAATGCGTCGGCCCACCGTCTCGGTACTGGGGCTCAACCGCTCATGGGGCAGCGTCTCCCATGCCGGAAACTGCACGACCTCGGCCGAGGGCACCACACTCAAGAGTGCAGCGGCGAGTGAGTCGGATTCGCGGCCCGTCGCCACAATGGCCACAAGAGAAGGAGCGTCTCCCCTCGCGGTAAGCAGACCGCCGAGGAGCGGGGCACGAAGGCCTTCCACCAGGGAGAAGTCGGCGTCGCGCGAGGCATAGCGGAGGGCATCCTCGAACGTCTGGGCGCGCGAAAGCGCAGGAATCAATCCCTCGAGTATCACCGGCCAATTCTACGCGGGCTCGGCTGAACGCTTCAGACGAGCCGCTGGCAGACTCTCGCCTAGGCGGGGCTGTGGAAGCGCTGCTGCGCGGCCGTGAGACCCTCTCGGGCGACCATCTCGACCGCGTCAGCGGCATCCGCCAACAGGTTGGGCAGAACCGTGCGCTCTGCCGACGAGAAATCCCGCAAGACAAAGTCGGCGGCGGGCTGGCGGCCCGGTGGCCGCCCCACCCCAACGCGCACGCGAATGAAGTCGGGGGTGCCGATGGCAGAGATGATGTCCCGCAACCCGTTGTGACCGCCGTGTCCGCCACCACTCTTGAGGCGAAGGGTGTCAAAGGGGATGTCGAGTTCGTCGTGGACGACGATGAGGCGCTCGGCGGGGATCTTGTAGAAGCGCATGAGCGCAGCGACGGGTCCGCCCGAGAGATTCATAAAGCTGTTGGGTTTGGCCAGGACGAGGCGAGGTCCCTCTAGCCCTGTCCGGCCCTCCGCGACCATCGAGTTCGTCTTATGAGAGCGAAAAGGGGCAGATGCACGGTCCGCAAGTTCTGCGAGTACCATCTGCCCCACATTGTGCCGGTTTCCGGCGTAGTCGGCCCCGGGGTTGCCCAGACCGACGACAAGCCACTGGGCGGCCGATTCCTCAGAATCGGCGCCCAGTGGCTTTATCTTCGAAAAGAAGCTTGCTATGTCAGCAGCCTTACTCAGCGGCTTCGGCGGGAGCCTCGGCAGAAGCCTCAGTCTCCTCAGCACCCGACGGTGCCACGACGCTCACGATGAGGGTGTCGGGGTCGGCGATAAGCGTGACGCCCTTGGGCAGCTCGACGTCGGACGCGAGGATGTGAGTAACAGGCTCGACACCCTCAACGCTGATCGTGAGAGCCTCGGGGATGGAGGTTGCGGGAGCCTCAACGAGAAGCGAGTGGCCCTCCTGCTCGATTGCCGAACCGGGAGCGGCCTCTCCGACAACGTGCACGGGAACGTCAACCTGAACCTTCTCGCCCTTGCGGATCACAACGAGGTCGATGTGCTCGATGATCTGGCGAACCGGGTCCTTCTGAACATCCTTGACCAGCGCGGTCTGCGACTTGCCGTTGATGTCGAGCTCAAGCATGGCGTTGGCCTTGCGGAGCAGAAGAGCGGTCTCGTGGCCCGGGAGGGCGAGGTGCTGGGGCTCGGTGCCGTGACCGTAAAGCACAGCGGGGATCTTGCCCTCAGCGCGAAGTCGGCGAGCGAAGCCCTTGCCGAAGTTCTCGCGCTGTTCTGCGACGATGTTGTTGGACGGCTCGGTGGTGCTGGCGACGGACGGACGTCCTGCGCGGCTGGTCTTCTCACCCATGGTGTTATCTCCTTGTGGCGGGCACGGGGCCCGGTGGTTGTGTGTTCAACTCGAACGCATCGGCAGTTCAAAAGCACTGCAGCGTGAGGAAAGCCCGAAGCCTGCTCGCCGCGTCGATAACGGAGTGCCGTGCGTCTGCTTTCGCACACGCCCGGCGATCCCTCGCCGAAGTTCAGAGGCAAGTCTACCGTAGGAGGGTGCCACCTAGAAACGCCACCGTCCTCGTGCCCACCACCGTCACCGTCGAACTCGACCCGATCGCTGGAATCGACTTCGTCGACTACGACCCCGCAGAGCCCATTCCCGCCGAACATCGCGACGCCATCGGCCTGGTTGCGTGGCGTAATTCCGCCGCACAACTAGCGGCGGCCGCGCCCGTAATGCCGAATCTGCGCCTCGTGCAATTGCTCTCAGCAGGCACGGATGTCGCCGATGGCGCTGGCTTCGCACCCTCGGTCACCATCGCATCCGGCCGGGGGCTCCACGACGGCCCCGTCGCCGAGCACACCCTCGCCCTGGTTCTGGCCGCAGCCCGCGGGCTGCACGAGACAATGCGTGATCAGGATGCGCGCCGCTGGGTGAACGGCCGCAACTGGCTGACCGCCGAGACAGGCCGCCATGCCTTCACAACCCTGCGCGGAGCACAGGTGGTGATCTGGGGATACGGCAGCATCGCGAGCACCCTCGCTCCCCTGCTTGCCGCACTCGGCGCCACGGTGATCGGGGTCGCACGCACGGCACGGACCGATGGCGACGTGCAGATCGTCTCTCCCGACCGGCTGCCCAGCATCCTGCCCACAACCGACGTGCTGATTGACCTGCTGCCGGCGACGACAGAGACCGACGGCATCATCGGCGCCGACGTGTTTGCGCAGCTGCCGCAGCACGCGTGGCTCGTCAATGTGGGTCGCGGGGCGACCGTAGACGAGAATGCCCTGCTCACCGCCCTGCGCTCTGGCCACATTGGCGGGGCGGCGCTCGACGTGTTTCGCACCGAGCCGCTGCCAGCGGATTCACCGCTGTGGGCGGAACCGAACCTCATCATTACGCCGCATGCGGCCGGCGGACGCCCCCTCGGCGCCGCCGACCTCATCCGCCACAATGTCACGGCGATGCTCGCGGGCGAACCGGTGACCAACGCCGTGGTGCGTTAGCTTCTACCAGTCATGAACGGTTCCGTCGGCGAGGCGGGTGTAGGGCAGATACGCCGTCTCATACGGGTACTTTCCTGCCTCGTCGACATTGAGCTCGACGCCGATGCCTGGCTTGTTGCCGGGGTGAAGCATCCCGTCGGTCCAGGTGAATGACTGCTCGAACACCGTGTCGGTCTTCGCCCCGTGCTTCATGTACTCCTGGATGCCGAAGTTGTGGATGGCAAGCCCCAGGTGCATTGCGGCGGCCATTCCGACCGGCGAGATGTCGGTGGGGCCGTGCATGCCCGATTTGATCTGGTACTGCGCGGCGTATTCCAGCACCTTCTTGAGGTGGCTGATTCCGCCGGTGTGGGTGACGGCGCTGCGCACGTAGTCAATGAGCTGCTCGCGGATGATCTGCTGGTAGTCCCAGACGGTGTTGAAGATCTCGCCGATCGCCAAGGGGGTCGTGGTGTGCTGGCGCACCAGCCTGAGCGCTTCCGGGTTCTCGGCGGGGGTGCAGTCCTCAAGCCAGAACAGGTCATAGGGCTCGAGGGACTTGCCGAGACTCGCGGCCTGGATCGGCGTCATCCGGTGGTGCCCATCGTGCAGCAGCGGCAGCTCAGGCCCGAATTCGTTGCGCACCGCCTCGAACACGGTCGGAACATGGCGCAGGTAGGAGCGGGTATCCCAGTCCTCTTCGTTGGGCAACGCTCCGCGCTGGGCTGGCTCATGGTCGTAACGAACGCCCGCGTTGGCCTCGAAGGTCGCATTCGACGCGATGCCGTAGATCGACTTGAGGCCGGGAACGCCCGTCTGGATGCGAATGGCCTTGTAGCCCTGCGCTTGGTGGTCCCGCACGCTGTCGAACAGTTCGTCGAGCGACTTGCCCGAGGCATGACCGTAGGCGAGCAGGCCTGTGCGGGATGCTCCGCCCAGCAGCTGATAGAGCGGCATGCCCGCCGCCTTGGCCTTGATATCCCACAGGGCAACATCCACCGCGGCAATCGCCGCCATGGTCACGGGGCCGCGGCGCCAGTATGCGCTGCGGTAGAGAAACTGCCAGGTGTCTTCGATGTTGTGCGCATCCCGGCCGATCAACAGCGGCACAACGTGCTCGGTGAGGTAGGCGACGACCGCCAATTCGCGGCCGTTCAGCGTGGCGTCGCCGAGGCCAGTGAGGCCGTCGTCAGTCGTGAGTTTGAGCGTCACGAAGTTGCGGTCCGGGCTCGTTACGATGACCTCAGCCTTGTCGATTCTCACGATTCCTCCAGGTGTTTCGGGTGCGGTCTAGACCGCACAGGTGTCCATGTTCGATGCGAATGATGCCGCCTAGCGAGCGGTGTGCCCTGGCGCGTGGTCGAGCAGCGGGAGTTCGGCTTTGGTAGGCAACGCCTGCCAGTCGCCGTGAGCGCTGACCGCGAAGGCACCCATGACGGCACCGCGATCGAGCCGAGCTTCGAGGTCGAGACCGTCGAGAAACGCGGAGAGATATCCAGCGGTGAAGGCATCGCCAGCTCCGATCGTGTCGACCACGGGCACGGTCCGGGCGGCGACGCTCAGCTCGCCAGCGGCGCTGTAGACCGTCGCGCCATCGCCACCACGCTTGACGACGACCTCGGAGACTCCGCGGTCGAGGAGCCGGGATGCTGCAATGGCATCGCCTTCCCCCTCTGTCTCGCTCGGCGAGACAAGGGCGAGCTCGTCGTCAGAGGCGAAGATGATCGACGCGTGCTCAATCAGAGGGGAAAGTGCCGCCGCAGCATCACTCCTGCTCCAGAGCGCGCCGCGGTAGTTCACGTCGAACGACACCGTGATGTCTCGCCTCGCCGCTTCTCGAACGGCCCACAGGGTCGCCTCGACGGCAGCAGAAGAGAGCGCGGGCGTGATGCCCGTGATGTGCAGAACCCGAGGGTCGCCGTCGAAGAGCGATTCCAGGTCGCTCCGGGAGAGCGCCGACCCTGCGGAGTTCGAACGATAGTAGGCGACCCGTGAGATGTCGGCGATGCGCTTTTCGATGAGCAGAAGCCCTGTGCTGCGGGCGTTGTCAACGACGATCTGCGCGTCGACACCCTCGGCACGGAGCGTGCGCCGCACCAGCTCTCCCACCTCATCGGCTCCGATGCGCCCGGCCCAGCGCGCGAGATGACCCAGCCGGGCTATGCCGATCGCGACATTGGACTCCGCACCGCCGAGGCTGAGCGACATCGCCCCGCCGTCGCGCAGCCGACCTGTGGCCCTGATCGATCCCATCGACTCGCCGAAAGTGACGACGTCAACCGTTGAGGTCACGGCGTTCCCCAGTCCCCGGCCGCGGAGAGGAACGCCCGCGCCCTCTCACGGAGAGCAGCAAGGTCGCCACCCGAGGCGGCGTCGCCGATCAGCGGCCCGCCGAGACCGAGGCCGACGGCCCCCACGGCGGCGTACGCGGCCACGGTGTCGAGCGTTACTCCGCCCACGGCGAAGAACGGGATCTCGGGGAACGGGTCACGCACGGCCTTGAGAAATGCTGGGCCGCCGACGGATGCGGGAAACAGCTTGATCGCCAGCGCACCCTGCTGCATCGCCGAATACGCCTCGCTCGGGGTGAAGGCCCCCGCCAGCACGGGAAAACCGAGTCTGGCGCACTCCGCGATGCTCGGCACCACGGCCGGGGTCACCGCAAAGGTGGCGCCTGCGTCACGAACCCTGGCCACATCATCCGCCGTGAGAACCGTGCCGGCACCGATGGTCACGGCATCGCCGACCTCGGTAACAACGCGTGAGATCACGTCGAGAGCGTCGGGGGTTGTAAGGGCGACCTCGAGGTGAGTGATGCCCTCATCGACCAGGGCGAGGGCGGTGTCGACGGATGCCCGAGCATCCGTTCCCCTGATGATGGCGAGCAGTCGCGCTGCAGTGAGCTCAGTAAGCAGATCCATGAAACTCTCCCTTATACATTCGGCGAATCACCATTCGGCAAAGGAACCGTCGGAATGCCGCCAGAGCGGCGTACGCCAGTTGTTGCCGATCGCGTCGGCGGCGCGAACGGCCGCCTCGTCAATCTCGATTCCGAGCCCTGGGCCCGTGAGCAGCTCAAAGTTGCCGTCAACGAACTTGAGCGGCTCGGTGTCTACGACATAGTCGAGAACCTCGGCGCCCTGGTTGTAGTGGATTCCGATGCTCTGTTCTTGAATCAGGTAGTTCGGGGTAGCGAACCCGACCTGCAGGCACGCGGCGAGCGCGATCGGTCCGAGCGGGCAGTGCGGCGCGAGCTGCACATCAAACGTTTCGGCGAGCGCCGCAATGCGCCGCACCTCCGAGATTCCCCCGGCGTGCGACAGGTCGGGCTGCGCGATCGCGATGCCGCCCTGAATGACGGGCAGAAACTCCTGGCGGCTGTAGAGCCGCTCCCCCGTGGCGATCGGGATGCTTGTCGATCGGGCGAAATCGGCGATGAGGTGCGAGTTCTCGGGGGCCACGGGCTCCTCGATGAAGAACGGATGCAGCGGCTCCAAAAGAGGAGCAAGCCTGCGAGCCGTCGCAAGGGTGAAACGGCCGTGCAGATCAACGGCAACATCCCGGTCAGGGCCAAGCACGTCGCGCGCAGCGGCGACCCGCGCCACGACGGCGTCAAGCTCTGCGACGCTGCCGTTGCGGCTCATGCGCCCGCTCGCGTTCATCTTGACGGCGGTGAGACCGACAGCCATCTGTGCCGCGATGTGGTCGCCCACTTCTGCCGGCTCGTCGCCGCCCACCCAGCCGTAGGCGCGGATGCGGTCACGAACCGCGCCGCCCAAGAGTCGGTGAACGGGAACCCCCAGCGCCTTGCCTGCGATATCCCAGAGGGCCTGGTCGATGCCGGAGACGGCGCTGGCAAAGACTGGCCCGCCCCGATAGAAGCCACTCTTGGTCAGAACCTGCCAGTGGTCTTCTATGCGCGAAGCGTCCTGCCCCAGCAGGTACTCGGCAAACTGTTCGACTGCGGTGCGAACCACTCCGGAGTTGCCCTCCAGCGAGGCCTCCCCCCACCCGACGATGCCGTCGTCGGTCTGGATGCGAACAAAGAGCCAACGAGGAGCGACCGCAAATGTTTCAACCCGCTCGATGAGCACTGGTGCCGCCTTCTGTGATTGCCGTGACGATCGAATCGATCAGCTCGGCCGGGGTGTAGCGGATGTCGACGACGATGCCGCTCTCGTCTGCCTCAAGAGGTTCGAGGGTGTCGTACTGCGACTGCAGCAGTTCTGCTGGCATGTACTCGTGGTTGCGGGCGCCGATGCGCTGGGCCACAAGTTCCATCGGCCCCTCGGGGTCCACGATGAAGAGACTCGGAACGCTGTGCCGGATGAAGTCACGGTAGCGACGCTTGAGCGCGGAGCACACAACAACAACGCCCTCCGTCTGGCCTTCTCGCAGCACATTCGCCACATCGGCCAGCCAGGGCATCCGCTCGGTGTCGGTCAGAGCAATGCCTGCCGCCATGCGGGCAACGTTGTCGGCGGAATGCAGTCGATCGCCGTCAATGAACGCGACTCCCAGGCGGTCAGCCAAAAGCGTGCCGATCGTGGATTTTCCAGCACCTTGCACCCCCATGATCATGACCGGGGGTATTTCGGATGCCACGGATCAGCCCTTCGTAGCGCCGGCGGTGAGGCCGGAGACGATGTACTTCTGTGTGAACAGCGCAATGACCATGATCGGAACCGTGATCACCACAGCCGCCGCCATGAGGCCGCCCCAGTCGATGCTGGCGTAGGCGACGAAGTCGAAGATGGCCACGGGGAGTGTCTTGGTGCGCGCTCCGGAGAGCACGAGCGCGAACATGAAGTTGTTCCACGAGAAGATGAACGACAGGATGCCAGCGGTGGCGACACCGGGAACCGACAGTGGCAAGGTGATGCGCAGGAATGCGCCGATCGGCGTGAGCCCATCGACCTGGGCCTGCTCCTCGAGCTCGAGGGGAAGCGAGTCGAAGAACGACATCATGATGAACACGATCAGTGGCAGCGCCACGAACATGTGCGACAGGATCAGCACCTCGTAACCGCCGACCATGCGCAGGTTCGAGAAGATGAAGTACCACGGCACGAGCAGGCTCACGCCGGGGATG
>NZ_JBACFR010000167.1:0-4233 GCF_056262345.1 Homoserinimonas sp. | reverse complement strand
GGCACCAACGACTCCCCCCCACACAAAGGATCCCGCTTGGCCTCGAGACCATGCGGGATCCTTTTTAGGTCAGCTGCCGGCTAGTGACAACTGGGCGCTGCGTCGCCATGAGATGCTGCACCGTGCGACGCTGCACCATGCGACGCGGCTGCCGACGGCGGAACGTCCAGCGACGGGTTGCGGTCGAAGAATCCGTCGGGCTCGAGCTTGAAGCCGATGTGATCGACGGGCATGATCGGCCACTGCTCTGGCCGCGGAAAGTGGTGAACGCCCACGACGGGCCACAGCACGAGACGCTCTCCGTCGAGGGAGCGGTCGGCCTGCTGCCAAACGTGAACACCGTCGTCGCCGAGCTCGCCCTGGTTGGGGTACTCGCCTGCGATGAATCGCTGCTCTGCGTCGTACTGGCTCACCCAGAGCTGCTTCGACACGAACGGCGCCTTGCGCTCGACGACCGCTCCGGGGCGGGCGTAAAGCTGGGCGAAGTTCGGCACCGTCAGCCGGTATGCCGTGTTCTCGCCGTTGCGGTTCGTGGCCTCGTCGTTCTCGATGCGCCAGTGCAGGGCGCGCTGCGGGTCCGCGATTCGCGCACCGAGCTGCTCAGAGGTCAGCGGCGTTTCAACCGCGACGACGGCGTTTCCGTACGGGTTGAGTGCCTCATCCGGCTCCATCTCGGCGTGAACCTCGACGACGCGGTTGCGGATGCCATCAACCGCAGTGTCGAGGCGGGCAGCGAAGTAGTGCTGGTGGGTGGGGGCCTGAACATTGGGCGCGACCATCCGACCGAAGCGGGGCTTCTCGTCGTCGGCGATGCCCGAGACCGACATGAGGCCTGTGAGCTTGACCTCAAGCTCGATTGAGCCGTCCTGGCGAAGGGTCCAGTAGAAGCCGTAGTCGTAGTTGGCGACCGTAGCGAAGGCCGAGATCACGAGCTTGCGCGAGCGGCGAACCTCTGAGGTGTTGATACGAGTGTTGACGTGCTTCCAGAGGATGCTGTCGTCCTCCTCGTGCAGGCAGATGCCGTTCTTGATGACCTGCGCCTCGCCGTAACCGTCGAGGTAGGTCACGTCGAAGTAGCGGATCTCACCCAGGCAGTCGCAGCCGAGCTCAAGCGAGGCAGTGAGGGGGCCGGCGCCATACTCGCCCCAGTCGAAGAAGTTCTTGCGGTACGCGGTGGGGTCGCTGTCGAGGTACGGCACATACATCTCATTGACGGATGCTCGCTTGAGCACGGGGCGCACGGCTCCATGATCGTTGTAGGTGAGGTCGTGAAGAACGAGTCCCTCGCGGTGCGTGAACCCGACCGTGAACGACCAGTTCTGCCAGGTGACGGTGTGCCCCTCAACATCGAATCCGGGCCCGTTCGGCTGAATGATGTCGAGCACCGATACCTCACGGTCGGCACCCCACGTGCCCGACTCGTAGCGGCTGGTCTCCGACGCCATGGGGATCACACCGTGGTCTTCGACCCGGATGACCTCAAGGGTGTCGAGGTCAAGGATCGGCACGACACCGGCGACGGGGCGGCCGTAGCCGTTGTCTTCGTTCGACTCGCGGAACCAGACCGTTCCCCACGAGAGGCGGCGGTCGGCGATGTCTTCTGGTTCGAAGCCCGTGATCGACTCGGGGTCGACCCAGACGAGCGAGGCGTCGGTGATGCCCCGCTTGGCCAGCGCCTCCAGCAGCAGCGGCGACTTGCGCGCGGCCTGCGAAATCATGCGTGCTTCGTCGGAGGAGACACCGGGGCGACGGTGGTCAACGTCGGTCCAGCCCTCGATGAAGGCAGCAGTCTCGGCGGTTCCCGTCCAGCCGCGAACCTCCCACGCCGCGCGAGCAGCGTTATTCATCACGACGACGCGAACGGGACGTGCGCCACCCGCGACGGTGGCGGCAGCCTTATCCTCATCAACCTGGATGCCCCAGAAACGCGGGTTCTCTCCAATGCGATCACTCTTGCGAATCTCCGCGATAAAGCTGTCGATCTCCTCCGGCAGGAGGGGGTCGAGTACATGGCGTGGTGAGATGGTCATGCGTTTCCTTACTGTCGTGGGCTGAATACGGTGGCGCGACCGTCGGCGCGAGGATCGCTCGCGGCGTCGAGGGTCGAGTCTGAAAGGCGGATTCTGGCGACCTGCACATGGCCGGCTTCGTCGAACTGGGCGTCGCGACGAGCGGTGCCGAGCCCGAGAGCCGCTGCCGCGTCGGCGGCAGCCTCTGGGCCGGGCTCGGCGATCAGGGGTGCCTCCTCGAATCCGGGGTCGCGGGCGCCGATGACCCAGCGGCCCCGGCCGAGCGCCTCGGCGGGGTCGCTTGAGGGGTCGATGAGCTCGCGCGCCACCTGGGAGAGAATCCATGCCTGAGCGCTGCCGCCCTGGCATCCGAGCCCGATGACGAGGTCGTCCTTCTGCGCGATGACGGGCAGAAGAGTGTGCGGCGGGCGCAGGCCCGGGCCGATGTAGGCGGGATGCGACTGGTCGGTGCTGAACGCCGAGCCACGGTTGTGCAGAACGACGCCGGTTCCGGGGTCAAGGATGCCGGAGCCAAACCACTGGTAAACGCTCTGGATGAGGGTCACGACGGTTCCGTCTGTGTCGGCGGCGACGATGGCGACAGTGTCGCCCAGCGCCCGACCGGGACGGGGAAGCGAACCCTCGGCGGCGCGACCGCGCGGGTCGAGCATGGCGTCGACGTTGATGTCCCCGCCGCGCGGGTCGCCGAGGTTGGCCGTGCGAGCCCGAAGGGCGTCGTTAACGGCGGCGACGAGCTCGGGGTTGCAGGTGTCGGCTGAGTCGAGGGCATCCGGCAGAATTCCGAGAAGCACAACGCCCTGAGTGGGCGGGGGTGCGACCCACCACGAGGCTCCCCCGATCTCGGCGCGAAGGGGGTCGGTGATCTCGACCCTGTGGGCGGCGAAGTCGTCGGCACTCATGGCGCCGCCCAGAGAGGTCAGCGTGCCGGCGATCGATTCGGCGATGCGGCCGCGGTACATGGCTCCCGGGTTGCCGGCGAGTTCCGTGAGGGTGCGCGCGAGTGCTGGTTGCACGACGTGGTCGCCCTCACCCTTGAGCCCTCCAGCCCCGTCGCCAAAGACCTCGACCATTCCCTTGTCGGCGAGCAGAACATCCCGCCGCCCCTGGATGGCCCGGTTCAGCCCCGGCGACACCGTGTAACCGCTGTCTGCTAGCGCCGCCGCGCGTTCGAATGCGGGAGCGAGAGCAAGGCTCGCGCCGAGCGAGGCAACAGCCTCCCAGCCGGCGACGACGCCCGGCACGGTAACCGTGTCTGGGCCCTGACCCGGCATCCGGTCGAGCTTCGAAAGACGCTCGACGTCGACTGCGGCAGGGGCTGCGCCCGCCGAGAGGACGGCGGTGACCTGACCGTCTGACCGGCGAACCAGAGCGATCAGATCACCACCGAGACTGCACTGGTGCGGATAAACGACCGTGAGCGCTGCGGCCGCGGCGAGGGCTGCGTCGATCGCGTTTCCTCCCGCGTCGACGGCCGCCATGGCGCTGTCGAGGGCTGCGGGATGCGGGGCAGAGATCGCTACGGATCGAGGGTTGGTCACACCAGAAGTCATGCTGCTTCCCATCTCATGGGCGAAACGAAGTCGAGGTCGGGACGGTCGACGCCCTGCGCAAGGTCGGCGGCGGCGGCGCCGATGGCGGGGCCGAATTTGAAGCCGTGACCCGAGCACGCGGCCGCCGCGATGACATTGGCCTGGCCGGGGATCTCGCCGATCACAAAGCGGAGATCGGGGGTCATCGTGTAGAGGCACGCGACGGCCTCGGCGCCCTCAAGATCGATATCGGGCACGAAGGCGCGGAACAGCTGCGTGAGGCGATCGACTTCGGCCGGCGTCGCGTCACCGACGGGGGTGTTCGGGTCCCACACGGGGCCGGCGTCGATGCCGATCTTGGCGCCGGCGTCGCCGATCTCGGGCAGCCCGAAGACGAGGCCACCGTCCATATCGACGGAGAAGGTTCCGAGCATCGGGGGCTGCGCACACGTCTGGCCGGTCCGGGCCGCGAGCGTGACGATGCGCCACACCTCGAATCGCTCGCTGTAGCGCGGAAGCAGGCTCGACGCCCAGGCTCCGCCGGCGACGACGAGCTTTGATGCCCGGATGCTGCGAGCATCCGTGGTCACGGTGACGCCGTTCTCGTCGGATTCCCACGAGATGACGCGTTCGCCGAAGGAGAGTTCGGCCCCATGGCGACGGGCTGCTGAGTG
>NZ_JBACFR010000166.1:0-24970 GCF_056262345.1 Homoserinimonas sp. | reverse complement strand
CTCAGGGCCGATGGTTGGTCGGCGATCTCGACGCATCCCGACCTGCTCGGCCGTGACCGCGCGACAACGGCGCTGCGGTAGCCGCTCGGCACCCGCCCGCCCAGTTGTGATCAACTCGATGCCTCTATCCGCCGTGCCCTCCCGGCTTCTGTCGAGTGCCGACGGGTAGGATTGGCGGCGATATGGCGACCATTCACGATTGCTCCGATCCCACAGAGCTCCTCAGCGGCATGCGACTCGCGCGCAAGGCCATCTCTCGCGGCGCTCTCGTTGTCATGCCCACCGACACCGTCTACGGCGTCGCTGCCGATGCGTTCAACCCTGCAGCGGTGCAGCGGCTATTGGATGCCAAAGGCCGGGGCCGGCAGTCTCCGCCACCCGTTCTTATTCCCAGTCTTGCAACCCTCGATGCTCTCGCTGAGGATGTCCCCGACGAGGTGCGAGCGCTCGTCGATGAGTTTTGGCCCGGAGCCCTCACCGTGATTCTTCCGGCGCGGGAGTCCCTGCAATGGGATCTTGGCGATACGGCAGGAACTGTCGCCCTGCGCATGCCTGCCGATCGTGTCGCTCTTGAGCTGCTGGCCGAGACGGGACCCCTCGCCGTGTCATCGGCCAATCTCACGGGACAGCCCGCCGCCGTGACGGTGAGCGAGGCGCGCGACATGCTCGGCGATTCTGTCGAGGTTTATCTCGACGGGGGAGTCGGAGGCACCGCGAGTTCCACGATCGTCGATGCAACGGCACTCGGTTCAGGGGGAGAGATTCGCATCGTTCGCCACGGAGCCATCTCCGACGAAGCGATCTATGCGGCTATCGCGGCGGTGTCGGATGATTCGACCCCGGCGGATGGCGCAACCGCATGAGAATTGTTTTCTATGTGCTCGTCGGCGGTGTCTCTGCCCTCGTCACCTTCGTGCTCTCGTTCATCATTCTTAAACTGAGCCATCGTTTCAAGCTGTACCCCGGCATCCGGGAGCGTGACGTGCACACCACGCCGACGCCTCGCCTTGGCGGCATTGCGATGTTCTTCGGCGTCATTGTCGCCTTTGCTGTCGCATCGCAGCTCGACCGCTTTCACCTGATTTTCGCCAACCCGAGACCGGTGCTCGCCCTTCTCGGGGCAGCGTTCGTAATCGTGGCGCTCGGTGTTGCCGACGACATCTGGGATCTCGACTGGATGACCAAGCTCACCGGCCAGATCCTGGCGGCAGGGCTGCTGGTTTGGCAGGGCGTGCAACTCGTCACCGTGCCGATCGGCGGAATCACGATCATCCCTCCCGTCACGGGCCTCGTGATCACGGTGCTCGCCGTGGTGCTCGTGATGAACGCCGTCAACTTCATCGACGGGCTCGATGGCCTCGTGGCCGGGGTCGCGCTCATCGCCAGCAGCGTGTTCTTTATCTACACGTACATCCTCTCCAACGGTGTGGGGGAGTCGGAGTACTTCAACCTCGCCTCGCTCATCACCGCGGTGCTTGCCGGCGCATGCATCGGATTTCTCCCGCTCAACTGGCATCCGGCCAAGTTGTTCATGGGCGATGCCGGCGCGCTCCTCGTTGGCCTGCTGATGGCGGCGTCGGCCATCTCGGTCACCGGCCAGGTCGACCCCGGTGCACTCGCCTCGGGGCGCCAGCTGCTGCCGGCCTTCATCCCGATCCTGCTGCCCTTCGCGATTCTCATCGTGCCACTGCTCGATTTCGCCCTTGCCGTCTTCCGACGCCTTCGTGCGGGCAAATCGCCGTTCTCCGCTGACCGGCAGCATCTTCACCACCGATTGCTCGACATGGGGCACTCGCATTTTCATGCCGTGCTGATCTTCTATTCGTGGACCGCCGTCGTTGCCATCGGCTGCCTGCTGTTCATGCTCGTTCCGGCATGGGTCGCGATCGCCTTTGTTTCGCTGGGCTTTGTCCTGAGCGCCTGGTTCACGTTGGCCCCTCTCACCCGTCGCAAGCGCATAGAAGCGCGCGTGCAGCTAGCTAAACCGGGGTCTGACTCCGTGATCGACCCGCGCCTCGATCCTCTTGACGAGGCGTCCAACGTTAGGGAGCCCGGCGATCCAGCAGCTGTGGATGCCGCCCTCCGTCCTAAGGAAGCACCATGAGTAGTTCTGTTCCCGTTCTGAAACGCGCCCTCGTCTCCGGCGCCATCCTCGCGGCGGCGATCGCTGTCGTGGGCTCTGTGATCGGTTATCTCGTCGCGGGAACGCCCGGCGTCATCAGTGCCATCGCCGGTGCCGGAATCGCCATGGTGTTCCTCGGCATCACGTCGCTCAGCATCATCATCGCCACCCGTTACGAGATGGTCGTCTTTTTTGCGATCGTCATGGGCGCATGGCTGCTTAAGTTCGTAATTTTCTTGGTGCTGATTTTTGTGCTCAAGGATCAGCCCTGGATCAACACCCAGGTTCTCTTCTTGAGCCTCGTTGTGGCCGTCTTGGGCACACTCGTGGTCGATGTTGTCGTTATTGCAAAGTCCCGGATGCCCTATGTCAGCGATGTTTCGCTGCCAGGAGAGCAATCTGAGGGGCCAGAAGGTCGGTGAGTGTACTCTCATGCCTTCATCTATTGATAGAGTGATTTCGAACAACCCCCCCCTTTCGTCACCGCGTTTCCTGACGCCCGGATTCTGGAGATAGAGCTGCTAGTAAACGCTCTGACAAGGTTCATCCCGTTCGCCACAGGCGGCTCCGGGGACGATGGTGGATTCCACGGTCCCTCGATCATGGAGTTCTTCCCCGACATCGTCCTCTTCGAGGGCACGCCGTTCGCCATGAACCGCATCATGATGATTCGCGTCCTCATGACGTTGCTCATCGTTCTGGTCTTTTGGCTCGGCACTCGCAACCTGAGGCTCGTCCCCGGTCGCGGCCAGGGCCTCATCGAATACGGACTCGACTTCGTTCGCGTCGGTATCGCTGAGGATCTCCTCGGCAAGAAGGACGGCAAGCGCTTCCTTCCCATCCTCACGACGTTCTTCTTCATGATCTTGGCGATGAACATCACGGGAATCGTGCCGGGTCTCAACATCGCAGGAACATCCGTGATCGGTGTTCCCCTCGTGCTCGCCCTTGTGGCCTACGTCACGTGGATCTACGCGGGTCTCAAGAAGCACCCCGGCAAGTTCCTGCGCAATTCGTTGTTCCCGCCCGGAGTTCCTCCGGTGCTCTACATCATCGTGACGCCGATCGAGCTCGTCTCGACCTTCATCGTTCGCCCTGTGACGCACACGCTGCGACTCATGATGAACATGGTCGTCGGCCACCTTCTGCTCGTGCTCTTCTTTGCGGCAACTCAGTTCTTCTTCTTCTCGACGCAAGGTCTCTTCCCCCTCTTCGGTGTGGGAACCCTCGCGTTCGGACTTGCCTTCTCGTTCTTCGAGATTCTGGTTGCGGCCCTGCAGGCATATGTCTTCACGATCCTGACCGCTGTCTATATCCAGCTTGCGCTGGCGGACGAGCACTAAGCACCACTGACTACGCACCAAGGGATCGGGCGACCGCCCGGTTCACCTCATGGAAGGAAAACACAACGTGGACGTAACAACCGTTGCTGAACTCAGCGGAAACATCGCGACCGTGGGCTATGGCCTCGCCGCGATCGGCCCGGCCATCGGCGTAGGTATCGTCGTCGGCAAGACCATCGAGTCGGTCGCACGCCAGCCTGAGCTGCAGGGCAAGCTCCAGGTACTCATGTACATCGGTATCGCCTTCACCGAGGCCCTCGCGTTCATCGGTATCGCAACGTACTTCATCTTCACCACCTAAGGAATCTCAATGCTTGACGCACTGGTAATCGCCGCGGAGGAGGCTACGCCTAATCCGCTTATTCCGGCGACCTACGACATCGTCTGGTCTGCCGTATGCTTCGTCGTCATCCTGCTGGTCTTCTGGAAGGTTGTTCTTCCTAAGGTCACGACCATGCTCGACGAGCGCACTGCGGTCATCGAGGGTGGCATCGCGAAGGCCGAGGCAGCACAGGCAGAGGCCAGCGCGCAGCTCGAGAAGTACAACGAGATGCTCGCAGAAGCTCGCGCCGAAGCTGGCAAGATTCGTGAGCAGGCCCGTCTCGACGGCACCAAGATCCTCAGCGAGCTCAAGGAGCAGGCCACGGCCGAGGCCGCAAGGATCACATCCAACGCTTCCGCTCAGATCGAGGCAGAGCGCCAGGCCGCTCTCGTTTCGCTTCGTAGCGAAGTTGGCTCGCTTGCACTCGACCTCGCGTCGGGTGTCATCGGCCAGAGCCTGAGTGACGACAAGAAGGCATCGGCACTCGTCGACAGCTTCCTTGCCGACCTCGAGGCTTCCGAAGCAAAGAGCGCAGGAAAGTAAATGGGTTCAGCGACACGTGAAGCTACCGCGACATCGCGCGCGGCGCTTGCTGGCGTAACGAAGGTCACACTCGGCCTCGCGGAGGATCTCTTCTCCGCGGGCCGTGTGATCGGAAGCTCGCTTCAGCTGCGCACGCTCGTGGCCGATGCTTCTGGCTCACCCGATGAGAAGGTCGCTGCCCTCAAGGCAGTCTTTCGTTCATCGTTGAGTGCAGACGCTATGGCCCTGCTCGGCACCGTTGTTTCTGCACGGTGGTCGTCGGTCGACGACCTTCTCGCGGGAATCGAAGATCTCGGCCTCCGTGCGGTCGCCTCCGCGGCGCCCTCAACGGTCGACATCGAGGGGGAGTTGTTCTCCTTCGCCGACGTTGTCGCTGCTAACCCCGAGCTTGAACTAGCGATCGGCAGCAAGCTCGGCAAGGCAGAGGCCAAGGCTGAGCTCGTCGACTCGCTTCTCACCGGGAGGGTTTCTGCGGAGACGCTTGCGGTCGTTCGCCACCTGGTGCAGCAGCCTCGCGGCCGCCGCATCGGTCAGCTGATCACCGAGTCCACCTCGACTATCGCAGACCAGAAGGGCTCGGCTATCGCCACCGTTACGACGGCGGCACCGCTCGGCGCCCGACAGCGCACCAAGCTGCAGAAGGCCCTCACGGTCCGCTACGGCCGCGCTGTCACGCTGAACCTCGTGGTCGACCCTGCCCTTGTCGGTGGAGTTCGCGTTGCCATCGGCAACGACATCATCGACGGCAGTGTTGCATCGCGCATCGCCGACCTCAGACTGCAACTCGCCGGCTGACCCGGCATTCAAGCCAACGGCACCGCAAGGTGCCGAGAAGACAAGGAAACGTAAATGGCAGACGTAACGATCAGCCCGGATGAAATCCGCGACGCCCTCAAGGATTTCGTCAAGTCCTACGACCCAACGCAGGCATCGACCACCGAGGTCGGCCACGTCGTGGATGCCGCTGACGGCATCGCTCACGTCGAAGGACTCCCCGGAGTCATGGCCAACGAGCTCATCAAGTTCGCGGACGGCACCCTGGGCCTCGCGCTCAACCTCGACGAGAGCGAAATCGGTGTTGTTGTGCTCGGTGAGTTCAGCGGCATCGAGGCTGGCCAGGAGGTGACCCGCACCGGTGAGGTCCTTTCTGTTCCCGTCGGTGATGGCTACCTCGGCCGCGTTGTCGACCCGCTGGGTAACCCCATCGATGGTCTCGGCGAGATCGCCTCTGAGGCCCGCCGCGCACTCGAGCTTCAGGCTCCTGGCGTTATGGCCCGCAAGTCGGTCCACGAGCCCATGCAGACTGGAATCAAGGCGATCGACGCCATGATCCCGATCGGCCGCGGCCAGCGTCAGCTCATCATCGGCGACCGCCAGACCGGTAAGACGGCCATCGCGATCGACACGATCATCAACCAGAAGGCCAACTGGGAGTCCGGCGACGTCAACAAGCAGGTTCGCTGCATCTACGTTGCCATCGGCCAGAAGGGCTCAACGATCGCCGCCGTCAAGGGCGCGCTCGAAGAGGCTGGCGCGCTTGAGTACACGACAATCGTCGCGTCTCCCGCGTCTGACCCCGCCGGCTTTAAGTACCTTGCTCCCTACACCGGTTCGGCCATCGGCCAGCACTGGATGTACGGCGGCAAGCACGTGCTCATCATCTTCGATGACCTGTCGAAGCAGGCCGAGGCCTACCGTGCTGTTTCGCTTCTTCTGCGTCGCCCGCCGGGACGCGAGGCTTACCCCGGTGACGTGTTCTACCTACACTCCCGTCTGCTGGAGCGTTGTGCCAAGCTCTCCGACGAGCTGGGCGCAGGCTCGATGACCGGTCTTCCGATCATCGAGACCAAGGCAAACGACGTTTCTGCCTACATCCCGACCAACGTGATCTCCATCACCGACGGCCAGATCTTCCTCCAGTCCGACCTCTTCAACGCCAACCAGCGTCCTGCGGTCGACGTGGGAATCTCGGTTTCGCGAGTCGGTGGCGACGCTCAGGTCAAGTCCATCAAGAAGGTATCGGGAACGCTCAAGCTTGAGCTTGCCCAGTACCGCTCGCTCCAGGCATTCGCGCTGTTTGCGTCTGACCTGGATGCTGCGAGCCGTCGTCAGCTGGCCCGCGGTGAGCGCCTCACCGAGCTGCTGCGTCAGCCGCAGTACTCGCCGTACCCCGTCGAGGACCAGGTCGTATCGATCTGGGCTGGCACCAACGGCAAGCTCGACGAGGTCCCTGTAGAGGACATCCTCCGCTTCGAGCGCGAGCTGCTCGACTACCTCGGTCGCAACACCAAGGTTCTCGACACGCTTCGCGACACCAACGTTCTGGACGACAACACCGCTGCGGATCTCGCTGCGGCAGTCGACAAGTTCAAGCTCGAGTTCCAGACGGGTGAGGGCAAGCCGCTCATCTCCGCTGGCCGCGAAGAGTTCACTGAGCTTGAGGCTGAGGACGTCAACCAGGAAAAGATCGTCAAGCAGAAGCGCTAACGGCGACCTTCACCGAACTAGGACAGAGAGAGATACATGGGAGCGCAACTTCGGGTCTACCGGCAGAAGATTAAATCTGCTCAGACGACCAAGAAGATCACTCGAGCCATGGAGCTGATCGCCGCCTCGCGTATTGCCAAGGCGCAGGCGCGGATGGCCGCATCGGCTCCGTATTCGCGAGCAATTACGCGTGCGGTATCGGCGGTCGCCACGTTCTCGAATGTCGACCACATCCTCACCACCGAGCCTGAGAAGGTCGAGCGCGCAGCGGTCGTCATCTTCTCCTCGGACCGCGGACTCGCGGGCGCGTTCAACTCGAACGTGCTCCGCGAGGCCGAGGAGCTGGCGTCGCTTCTGCGCAGCCAGGGCAAGGACGTTGTCTACTACCTGGTCGGGCGCAAGTCCGTTGGGTACTTCGCGTTCCGCAAGCGGGCCTTTGCGCGCAGCTGGGTTGGCGAAACCGACAACCCCGTGTTCGACACTGCCCGCGAGATCGGTGACGCACTGGTCGAGGCCTTTGTTGCCCCGGCATCTGAGGGTGGCGTGGACGAGATCCACATCGTCTTCAACCGCTTCGTCAGCATGCTCACCCAGACTCCAGAGGTTGTGCGTCTGCTTCCCCTCGAAGTTGTCGAGGGTGTCGAGGAGCCGACCGAGGGCGAAGTATTCCCGCTTTACGAGTTCGAGCCTGAGGTCGGCGACGTGCTCGACGGCCTCCTGCCCGTCTACATCGAGAGCCGGATCTTCAACGCGATGCTGCAGTCGGCCACGGCCAAGCACGCTGCAACTCAGAAGGCGATGAAGTCGGCAAGCGACAACGCCGACAACCTCATCAAGGACTACACGCGACTGGCCAACAACGCCCGCCAGTCTGAAATTACCCAGCAGATTTCCGAGATCGTGGGCGGCGCCGACGCCCTATCGGGTTCGAAGTAAGAGAGAACAGGGAAGCAATGACTACTACAGCCCCCGCTTCAAAGAAGCCAGCAGCCAAGAAGCCGGCCGCGTCCAAGAAGGCTTCTGCCGCGCTTGTTCCGGTCGCCTCGGCTGGTGTCGGACGCGTAGCCCGCGTTACCGGCCCGGTCGTCGACATCGAGTTCCCTCACGACTCGATTCCCGGCATCTACAACGCCCTCAAGACCACGGTCACGATGGCCGGCGAGGCACACGAGATCACGCTTGAGGTTGCTCAGCACCTCGGCGACGACCTCATCCGCGCCATCGCCCTGAACCCGACTGACGGACTCGTTCGTGGCCAGGAGGTGCGCGACACCGGTGCCGCTATCTCGGTTCCCGTCGGCGACGTCACCAAGGGCAAGGTCTTCAACGTCATCGGTGAGGTGCTGAACGCAGCTCCCGGCGAGACGATCGAGATCACCGAGCGCTGGCCGATTCACCGCAAGCCCCCGGCCTTCGACCAGCTTGAGTCGAAGACCGAGCTCTTCGAGACCGGCATCAAGTCGATCGACCTCCTCACGCCTTACGTGCAGGGTGGAAAGATCGGCCTCTTCGGTGGTGCCGGTGTTGGTAAGACCGTTCTGATCCAGGAGATGATCCAGCGCGTTGCGCAGGACCACGGTGGAGTTTCGGTATTCGCCGGTGTTGGTGAGCGTACCCGTGAGGGCAACGACCTCATCCACGAGATGGAAGAAGCTGGCGTCTTCGACAAGACAGCCCTTGTCTTCGGCCAGATGGACGAGCCGCCGGGAACGCGTCTTCGAGTCGCCCTGTCGGCGCTGACGATGGCGGAGTACTTCCGTGACGTGCAGAAGCAGGACGTTCTGCTCTTCATCGACAACATCTTCCGCTTTACCCAGGCCGGTTCCGAGGTGTCGACGCTTCTCGGTCGTATGCCGTCCGCCGTGGGTTACCAGCCCAACCTGGCCGACGAGATGGGTATCCTCCAGGAGCGCATCACCTCGACCCGTGGACACTCGATCACGTCGCTTCAGGCCATCTACGTGCCTGCCGATGACTACACCGACCCGGCTCCGGCGACCACATTCGCCCACCTCGACGCCACGACTGAGCTCAGCCGTGAGATCGCGTCGAAGGGTCTGGACCCGGCCATCGGCCCGCTGACCTCCACCAGCCGCATCATGGACCCCCGCTACCTAGGCGAGGACCACTACCGCGTTGCTACGACGGTCAAGCAGATCCTCCAGAAGAACAAGGAACTGCAGGAGATCATCGCGATCCTCGGCGTTGACGAGCTCTCTGAAGAAGACAAGATCACCGTTGCTCGCGCACGTCGCATCCAGCAGTTCCTGTCGCAGAACACCTACATGGCGAAGAAGTTCACCGGTGTTGAGGGTTCGACGGTTCCGCTCAAGGAGACCATCGAGTCGTTCGACGCCATTGCCAAGGGCGAGTTCGACCACGTGGCCGAGCAGGCATTCTTCAACGTCGGTGGCATCTCCGACGTCGAAGAGCAGTGGGCCAAGATTCAGAAGGAGAACGGCTAATCATGGCCGTGCTCAACATCAGCCTTGTCTCGGCCGACCAGGAAGTCTGGTCGGGCGAGGGCACGATGGTGGTTGCTCGCACCACCGAGGGTGAGATCGGTCTTCTGCCCGGTCACGCGCCAATGCTCGCGATCCTCGGATCGGGAGAGGTGCGCATCACCCTTGGTGACGGCAGCTCAGTGACGGCCGATGCTTCTGAGGGATTCCTCTCGGTGGAGCACAACACCGTCACGATCGTCGCGCGGCACGCTGCGCTGACGAACGCCTAATTTAGCTATTCGAAACCGCCCCGGCGTCGATGCTGCTGATCCTGCCTCCCTCCGAGTCCAAACGGGCCGGGGGAGAAGAGGGAACGCGGCTCGACCCGGGGCTTTTGAGTTTCTCCGCCCTGACGCCCATTCGCGAGCGGGTTCTCGCTGCGCTGGGCGAGTTTGGCGGGGACCTCGACGCAATGGGTGCGGCTCTCAAGGTGGGCGCCCGCCAGCGTGACGAACTCGAACGCAACACCGTGGTCGCGTCATCACCCGTGATGCCAGCGCTGGACCGGTTCACGGGAGTGCTGTTCGATGGCCTAGGAGCCGAGACGCTGACCGCCGCGGAGCGCGAATTTGCGGGCGCAACGGTGGCGGTGCACTCGGCACTGTTCGGTCTGGTCGGCGCGCTCGATCCGATCCCGGCCTACCGGCTCTCCCACGACTCCAAGCTCCCGGGGCTATCGCTCAAGAAGATCTGGGCGGCACCTATTTCGGCCGTTCTCGCCGAACGGAGCGGGCTCATCCTCGACCTGCGTTCGGAGGCGTATTCCGCGCTCGGGCCCGCCCCGTCGCGACCAGATTCGTTGTATTTGCGGGTAGTGGCCGACGACGGAACCGGCCGAACCCGTGCGCTCAATCACTTCAACAAAAAGGGCAAGGGCGAGTTTACGCGGGCCATCATCGAGGCCGGCATTGAGCATCCGAATGCCGCATCGCTGCTTGAATGGGCGGCGGACAGCGGCTACGCGCTGGCGCCGGGCAAACCGGGCGAGCTCGAACTCGTGGTGCGCAACGCGGTTGGCGCGCAGCTCGCCTGAGCCCGATCGGTAGCATTGGCCTATGGCGGAGGCACGGGGCGAATCGATGATCGCGCGCGTCAATCGCGTGCTTCATGCCTTTGACGAGGACCATGACTCCCTCACAATCTCGGAGCTGGCCCATCGTGCCGGGCTCCCGGTCGCGACCGCACATCGCATCGCCTCCGAGATGGTGGCCGAGCGGATGCTCGATCGAGACGGACAGCGCTACTCGATTGGCACGGGGCTCTGGGAACGCGGCGAGTTAGCGGCGGTGAGCCTTCGTTTTAGAGAGATCGCGCTGCCGTATTTGCTGAGCCTCTATGAGGCGTCGGGCGAGAACGTGCATCTCGCGATCCTGGATGAGGGCGAAGCACTCTATGCCATGCGCCTCGTGGGCCAGCGATCCGTGCCTACCATCAGCCGCATGGGCGGGCGGCTTCCCCTGCATACGACGGGGGTAGGAAAGTCACTTCTCGCGTTTCAGGACGACGACTTTCTCGATGCATTTTTCGCTCGCCCGCTGCGAAGAGCCACAGTGCATTCGCGCGTTGACGAGCAGGCGCTGAGGGCAGAACTCGCAGAGATTCGGCGCTCGGGTTTCAGCATGGCTCACCAAGAGATGACCCTCGGAAACGCGTCCGTTGCGGTGCCGATCTTCGTCTCGGATGGACCGCCATACGCCGCCGTTGGCCTGGTGTCACATCTTAATCGCGCCGATATGAGACGGATGGTTCCGCTTCTCAAGGAGGCGGCATCCGGAGTTTCTGATGCGTTGGGGGTCAGCCTGGATGGCGGCCGCCGCCGCTGGCGTGACCTGTTCCATACCGCCGTGCGCTGGCGGTGAAGCATGAGCAATGTTTCTTTCCACTGAGTGAGAAGAAGTGGTTGGTTTCTCACGGGCGGCCTGCCACGCTGGGCGCGTGACAGAGACCACCTCTACCCCAGATGACAACGCCCAGGGGCCGATCCGCGCGACGGACCCTCTGGCGACCACCGCAACCCAGGCCGAAATCAACGACGAGATGCAGGCCATCGAACAGGAGTACCGCGACGGCGTCGCCGCAGGCGCTCCCGTCGAGACGACCGCACGGCTCGACTACGCGCCGTACCGCAGCAGCATCCTGCGCAGCCCTACCAAGAGCGCAACGCTGGCCGACCCCGAGACGATCGAGCTCCACTCGCCCGCCTTTGGCCACCGTGACGTGACCTGGGTCGAATCCGACCTCACCATCCAGCACAACGGCGAGCCCCTCGGCGAGCGGATGGTCGTGACCGGTCGTCTGCTCGACGGCGACGGACGCCCTGTCCCCGGGCAGCTCATTGAGGTGTGGCAGGCGAACTCCGCAGGCCGGTACGTGCACAAGCGTGACCAGCACCCGGCACCCCTTGACCCCAACTTCACGGGAACGGGCCGCACGATCACCGACGAGAACGGCGTCTACCGTTTTCAGACAATCAAGCCAGGGCCCTACCCGTGGCGCAACCACACGAATGCGTGGCGTCCCGCCCACATTCACTTCTCGGTCTTCGGCACCGCGTTCACGCAGCGCATCGTGACCCAGATGTACTTTCCCAATGACCCGCTGTTCGCGCTCGACCCGATCTATCAGTCGATCGTTGACCAGGACGCCCGCGATCGCCTGATCGCAAAGTATGACCACTCGGTGACCTCGCCGGAGTGGGCGCTCGGATACCAGTGGGATATCGTTCTCAACGGTTCGCAGCGCACCTGGACTGAGCCCGAGGAGGGTGACCACTGATGACCAAGCTTGCTCCTACACCTGGCCAGACGGTGGGACCGTTCTTCGGTTACGCCCTTCCCTTTGAGGGCGGCGAGCGTCTCGTCGACCGCACGCACCCCGGTGCCGTCCGGTTCTACGGCCACCTGTTCGATGGCCAGGGCAATCCCATTCCCGACGCCCTGATCGAACTGTGGCAGGCCGACGAGAACGGCGCCGTTCCTACCGCCGAAGGCTCGCTTCGCCGCGACGGCTACAGCTTCACCGGATTCGGCCGCACGTCGGTCGACGACAACGGGCTGTTCTCGTTCACGACCGTTGAGCCGGGGGCAACCGCGGAGGGCGCGCTGCCGTTCTTCATGGTCACCGTTTTTGCGCGCGGCCTTCTCGACCGGGTTTTCACCCGCGCTTACCTGCCGGAGGCTTCTGGCAGCATCGCCGACGACGCGTTCCTCGCCTCGCTCGGTGACCGCGCCGGTACCCTGATGACAACCCGCGACGAGCAGGGCAACATCCGTTTCGACATCCACATGCAGGGTGACAACGAGACGGTGTTCATTGAGCATCGACAGAAGGACTAATACACGTGACTAACGGATCGGATGTCGCCGACGTCGGCTTGCTCTCCCCGCAGTGGGCTGGCACACCTGTCGCGGCGGCGACATCCGATGCCGCGATAGTTGCGGCAATGCTCGACGTCGAGGTGGCCCTCGCCTATGCCTGGCAGGAACTCGGCTTTGCGCCGGACGGCACGGGAGCGCTCATTGCCCGCGTCGTTGACTCTCTCGATATCGATGTCGCGTCGCTCGCCGCTCGATCGCGGTCGGGGGGAAACCCCATCATCCCGCTGGTGAAAGACCTGCGGGCGGCCGTTGCTGCCGAGGATGCTGCGGCAGCCGTGTGGGTGCACCGCGGTGCGACAAGCCAGGACATCCAGGACTCCGCCCTCATGCTCGTGGCGCAGCGTGCGCTCGTGACAGCACGCAGCGATCTCGCCGCTGTGATCGACTCCCTCTCCTCTCTTGCGGACTCGCACCGCTCAACCCTGATGGTGTCCCGCACCCTGACGCAGCACGGGGTGCCCAGCACGTTCGGGCTCAAGGCCGCAGGCTGGCTTGCCGGCGTTGCGCACGCCTCCGTCGCGCTCGACCGTGCCGTCGCCGAGTTGCCGCTGCAGTGGGGCGGCGCAGGCGGCACACTCGCCTCGTACTCGGTTATCGGCGAAGTCGGCACGGGGCTTGCGGTGTCGGATGCCGTCGCCGACCGCCTAGGTCTCGCGCGCTCGATCCCGTGGCAAACGCAGCGATCTGCCGTGGTGCAGCTTGCATCGGCACTCGCCCAGGTCGGCGGTGCGCTCGGCAAGATCGCCGTCGATGTTCTCCTGATGGTCCGCCCCGAGTTCGGTGAGCTGGGCGAGCCCTCTGCTGCGGGCCGCGGTGGCTCGTCGGCCATGCCCCAGAAGCAGAACCCCGTGCTGAGCGTTCTCATCCACTCGGCGGCCCGTCAGTCGCCGGGCCTCGCCGCGGAGGTTCAGCGCAGCGCACTGGCCGTCGATGAGAGGCCGGATGGGGCGTGGCACGCGGAGTGGCAGGCGACTCGCGAGTTGGTGAGACTTGTCGGCGGTGCCGCGGGGCTCGCGGCCGAGCTCACCTCAGGGCTGCGCGTGTTCCCGACCGCCATGCTCCGCAATCTGGGCATGAGCGGATCGCTCGTTGTGAGCGAGCGGCTCATGCTCGAGTACGGCCCTCTTGTTGGGCGAGACAGGCTGCAGGAGCTGGTCACCGCTCAGGCGGTGGACCCCACTGTCGACCTCGGCGCGCTGCTGAGGGCGGAACCTGCGCTAGCCAATGTCTCCGACCAGAGCCTCGCCGACTCCCTCGACCCCGCCCAATACGTGGGCGACAACGACCTCATAATCGATCGTGCCATCGAATCGGCACGATCAGCACTACGCAAGGAGCAGTAATGACCATTCCCCGACTGACAGGCGTTCGTGTCGAGGGGAGTAGCGGTCCCGCGCTTGTTCTGGGCCAATCGCTCGGAACCTCGACGATTCTGTGGAGCCGCGCGGTGCCGCTGCTCAAGGAGCACTTCACGATCCTGAGCGTCGACCTGCCAGGCCACGGCGATTCGCCGGCGGCCACGGATTCGTTCACGGTCGCGGAGCTTGCGGATGCCGTGGTCGCCACGGCAGCGGATGCCGGCTTCGAGCACTTCTTTTACGCCGGCGTCTCGCTCGGCGGCCAGGTTGCCCTGGAGCTTGCCCTGCGTCATCCGGACGTTGTGGATGGTGCGTCGATCATCTGCTCGTCGGCCAAGGTCGGTTCAGAAGAGGCCTGGCGCGATCGCGCTGCGATGGTGAGGGTGCAGGGAACTCCGGCACTCGTCGCCGGTTCCGCGGAGCGCTGGTTTGCGCCCGGCTTTATCGATGCGCAGCCCGATGCCGCAGGCGCCCTGCTCCGTGCGCTCGCCTTTGCCGACGACGAGAGTTATGCCCTGTGCTGCGAGGCTCTCGCCGTGAGCGACATCCGTCCGCGCCTGGCCGAGATCTCTGTTCCGATTCTTGCTCTGTGGGGCGAGCTGGACCCGGTAATCGCGACGGATGAGGCGCGCTCGGTTGCCGAGAATGTGCAGCATGGCCGTGGCGTGCAGATCGCGGGTGTGGCTCATCTGGCCCCGATCGAGAGCCCTCAGGTTGTTGCGACCGAGCTCATTGACTTCTTCTCTGGCGAACATCACACCGACGCGACGAAAGGCGAGTGACATGGCACGCGAAGGGCGCACCAATCAGGACAGCTACGACGAGGGAATGGCGGTGCGCCGCCAGGTGCTCGGCGCGACGCACGTCGACAGGGCGACCAATGGAATCGTGCCGGCAACCGCCGACTATCAGGATCTGATCACACGCTATGCGTGGGGGGAGATCTGGACCCGCCCGGGCCTCGACCGCAAGATGCGCAGTGTCGCAACGATGACCGCGCTCATCGCTCACGGTCACTATGACGAGTTGGCGATGCACCTGCGGGCGGCGCAGCGCAATGGCCTGACGCGAGACGAGATCGTTGAGGTTGTTCTGCAGTCGGCGATCTACTGCGGTGTGCCAGCGGCTAACTCCGCGTTCGCCGTGGTCAAGGCTGTCTTCGAAGAAGAGCCGCCCACCGACTAGCGTGCCCCACGCCGAGCCCGCCCCCCTGCGTCAGCGAGGGGCGGGTTTTGTGCTGCCGGGTGCTTCTCGGTTGACCCGGGTCATGGATGTGAGTACCTTCGAAGAAGGATGTTTGCAAAGCGAACGCTTGTTCGCCATGCGAACGCACGTCCTATCTCAGCCCTGGCGACCCAGGCCGTCGGCACCGCACCACGAAGGAGCACTACGCACAGATGATCTCGAAAATTGTCGCCAGCACGGCTGAGGCCGTTGCGGGCATCCAGGACGGCTCGTCCGTCATGATCGGAGGCTTCGGCGTCGCCGGGCAGCCGGTCGAACTTATCGATGCGCTCCTTGAGTCGTCGTCGGCCACCGACCTCACCATCATCAGCAACAACGCTGGTAACGGCGACACGGGCATCGCCGCCCTGCTCGCCTCCGGTCGCGTTCGCAAGGTCATCTGCTCGTTCCCGCGCCAGTCCGACTCGCACGTGTTCGACGAGCTCTACCGCGCGGGCAAGCTCGAGCTTGAGCTTGTTCCCCAGGGCAATCTCGCCGAGCGCATCCGTGCCGCTGGTGCTGGCATCGGAGGGTTCTTCACGCCGACCGGCTATGGAACAACCCTGGCCGAAGGCAAAGAAACCCGCGTCATCGACGGCCGCAACTACGTGCTTGAGGCGCCCATCCACGCCGATGTCGCCCTCATCAAGGCGGTCGCAGGCGACCGGTGGGGCAACCTCATCTACCGCAAGACGGCGCGCAACTTTGGGCCGATCATGGCCACGGCCGCCAAGCTCAGCATTGTGCAGGTCGACCGCATCGTCGAGCTCGGCGAGCTCGACCCCGAGGCCGTGGTCACCCCCGGCATCTTCGTCAAGCGACTCGTGCAGATCGAGTCGAATGCCGCCGTTTCAGAAGGAGCAGCCCAGTGAGCGGATTGAATCGCGACCAGATGGCGGAGCGCGTTGCCCGCGATATCCCCGAGGGCGCTTATGTGAACCTCGGAATCGGCCTTCCCACCAAGATCTCTGACTACCTTCCGAGTGACCGTGAGGTCATCCTGCATACCGAAAACGGCATGCTCGGGATGGGACCGGCCGCCGTTGGCGACGAGATCGACCAGGACCTCATGAACGCGGGCAAGATCCCCGTAACCGAGCTGGCGGGGTCAAGCTTCTTTCATCACGCGGACTCGTTCGCGATGATGCGCGGAGGCCACCTCGACGTGTGCGTTCTCGGCGCCTTCCAAGTTTCGGAGACGGGCGATCTCGCCAACTGGCACACGGGTGCACCCGACGCCATTCCGGCCGTTGGTGGAGCCATGGATCTGGCCACCGGCGCGAAGGATGTCTACGTGCTCATGGAGCTGACGACCAAGACGGGCACCTCCAAGCTCGTCAAGGAGCTCACCTACCCGGTCACGGGCATCGGATGCGTCACCCGGCTTTACACTGACCGTGCCGTCTTCGCCCTGGGCGCAGAGGGTGCGAGCGTCATCGAGACCTTCGGTGACACCACAATCGACGAGCTCCGGGAGCTCACAGGACTCGAATTGAAGGATGCACGCTGATGGGTAACAGCTACGTTTACGACGCGGTCCGCACGCCGTTCGGCCGCTACGGCAAGTCCCTTGCCGAGGTGCGCCCCGACGACCTTGGCGCCGTCGTCATGTCGTCGATCGTTGAGCGCAATGGCATCGACGCCGCAAAGATCGATGACATCGTGTTCGGCAACGCCAACGGTGCCGGTGAAGAGAACCGCAATGTGGCCAGGATGTCGGCGCTGCTGGCCGGGTTCCCGACCTCGGTTTCTGGCACGACAATTAACCGCCTGTGCGGTTCGGGCGTCGACGCCGTTATCCAGGCCAGCCGCGCCGTCGAGGTCGGGGACGCCGACCTCGTGCTCGCCGGCGGTGTCGAGTCGATGAGCCGGGCGCCGTGGGTGCTGCCCAAGCCTTCGCGCACCTTCCCCGCTGGCAACGAGACGCTCGTTTCCACCACGCTGGGGTGGCGCCTCGTCAACCCCAAGATGCCGAAGCAGTGGACGGTATCGCTGGGCGAGACCGCCGAGATCCTCGCGGAGCGCTACGACATTTCGCGCGAGGAACAGGACGAGTTTGCTGTGCGCAGCCACCGCAACGCCGCAGCAGCCTGGGATGCTGGCCGCTATGCAGAGGTCGTTCCCGTTCCCGGAGTCGATCTCGTTCGCGATGAGGGCATCCGCGCCGACTCGTCGGTCGAGGCGCTCGCTGGTCTCAAGCCTGCGTTCCGCAAGGAGAACGGCACGGTTACCGCCGGCAACTCCTCGCCTCTCAACGACGGCGCATCCGCTGTGCTCATCGGTGGTGAGAACGCGGTCCCCGGAGTCGAGCCTCTGGCGCGCATCACGGGCCGCGGCGTTTTTGCCAACGACCCCGACATCTTCGGAATCGCGCCCGTCGAGGCGGCCAACCGGGCTCTCGCCCGCGCCGGCCGCACCTGGGCAGACGTCGACCTGGTCGAGCTCAACGAGGCCTTCGCCGCGCAGAGCCTGGCTTGCCTCAAGCTGTGGCCAGAGCTTGACCCCGAGAAGGTCAATGTCGACGGCGGAGCTATCGCGATCGGTCACCCGCTCGGAGCATCCGGCGGCCGCATCATCGGCCACCTCGCGCACGCTCTGCGTCGCCGCGGTGGTGGAATCGGTGTTGCTGCGATCTGCATCGGCGTTGGCCAAGGCCTCGCCGTAGTGCTCGAGGCATAGGCTCTACCGCCGTGGAGGGGAACTCGTCGATGGATGATGGCACCGCAGGGCGGGAGGCACCGAGCGCATCGGTGCAGTCCCTCGCGCGCGGTCTCGCGGTCATCCGTGCCTTCGATGGCGAGAACCCTGAAATGACATTGAGTGAGGTGGCCCGGCGCACTGAGCTGAGCCGGGCCACAGCACGCCGTTTTCTGCACACCCTCGTCGAGCTTGGATATGTGCGCACTGACGGCAAAAACTTTGCACTCACGGCGAGGGTGCTCGACCTCGGCTACAGCTACCTCTCCGGCTTGAGCCTGCCCGAGATCGCCCAGCCGCACCTGGAGCGGCTTGCGGCCGCTGTCCAGGAGTCGACCTCGGCGTCCGTGCTCGACGGCACCGACATCGTCTACGTCGCCCGCGTTCCCACGAAGCGCATCATGAGCGTCGCCATCAGCATCGGAACACGCTTTCCGGCCTATGCCACCTCGATGGGACGCGTTCTGCTGGCTGCTCTGCCCGTCGCCGAAGCAACCGAGCGCATCGCGGGGGAGCCGCTATCCGCTCGCACCCCTGCCACGATCGTCTCGGCAGATGCCCTCACCAGGGAGCTGGAGAAGGTGCGAAGCTCCGGCTACGCCTTCATCGACCAGGAACTCGAGGTGGGGCTTCGGTCAATGGCCGTAGCAATAACCGACGGGCGAGGGCGCACGATCGCGGCCATTAACGTTTCTGGTCACGCCGTCGAGAGCACAGCCGAGGACTTTCGGGCTCGCGTGGCTGGCCCGTTGCGCGATGCCGCCAGCGCTATCGAGACCGATCTGCGCAGTGCAAAACCCGTGTCTAATCTGTTGGTCTCTGGCTAAATCCGCCGAGAGAGACCGACCTGCGCTTAGTCTTGTCGAGCATCCGTTCTCCGCGGGTGTGCGGGCGCCCACACGGGCGCATCTCCGTCGAGGAGTGCAATGCTCATCAAGATTTTGCGTCGCTATTTGGCGCCGCACCGGTCCCTGCTCATCGGGGTCGTAGTTTTTCAACTGGCTCAGTCGCTTGCATCTCTCTACCTGCCAAGTCTTAACGCCGACATCATCGACAACGGGGTGGCCAAGGGCGACATCGGCTACATCTTTCAGCTGGGTGGCGTGATGCTGCTGGTCACCCTGCTGCAAGTGGCATGCGCCGTCACCGCCGTCTATTTCGGCGCCAAGGCCGCGATGGGTCTGGGCCGTGATCTTCGAGGAGCCGTGTTCGACAGGGTCGGCACGTTCTCGGAGCGGGAGGTCGCACAGTTCGGCGCGCCCTCGCTCATCACCCGCTCAACCAACGATGTGCAACAGGTGCAGATGGTCGTGCTCATGACCTGCACACTGTTCGTTTCTGCCCCCATCCTCGCGATCGGCGGAGTCATCATGGCTCTGCGCCAGGATGTGAGCCTCTCGTGGCTTATGGCCGTGAGCATCCCGATCCTGCTCGTTGCCATCAGCCTGATCATCGTGCGGATGCTGCCGCTGTTCCAGAAGATGCAGAAGCGCATCGACGTTGTCAACAGGGTGCTCCGCGAGCAGCTGACCGGCATTCGGGTGGTGCGGGCGTTTGTGCGCGAAGACATGGAGACCCGCAGATTTGCCGACGCGAACCAGCAACTCACCGATGTCGCGCTGCAGGTGGGCCGCCTGTTCGCCTTGATGTTCCCCGTGGTGATGCTTGTCATGAACGTGTCGAGCGTCGCGGTCATCTGGTTCGGCGGGCTGCAGGTCGATGCCGGCACTCTTGAGGTGGGCACGCTCATGGCGTTTCTCCAGTACCTCATGCAAATCCTCATGGCGGTGATGATGGCGACCTTCATGGCGGTATTGCTGCCGAGGGGAGCGGTGAGCGCGGATCGCATCGGAGCGGTGCTCGACACCGAGTCGTCGGTGGTGCCGCCGACGGACGGAGTCGTTGAGCTCCCACAGCAGGGAACGGTTGACCTGGTGGATGCGACGTTCGCCTACCCGGGTGCAGAGGAGCCCGTGCTGCGCAACGTTTCATTCTCCGTTGCCCCCGCAACCACCACGGCGATCATCGGGAGCACAGGGTCTGGCAAAACGAGCCTCATCAACCTCTTGCCTCGACTTGTCGATGCGACCGGGGGAGAGGTGCTCGTCGACGGCGTCAATGTTCGCGATATCGAACCATCCGTTCTCTGGAGCCGCATCGGGTTCATCCCTCAGCGGCCTTATCTCTTCTCCGGCACGGTGCGCAGCAACCTGCTCTATGGGCGCCCGGATGCCACAGACGACGAGCTATGGCAGGCGCTGCGAATCGCGCAGGCCGAGCACTTTGTGCGCGAGATGGAGGGCGGAATCGATGCCCCCATCGCTCAGGGGGGCACCAATGTTTCTGGCGGGCAGCGGCAGAGGCTCGCGATAGCCAGGGCGCTCGTCAAACGAGCCGAGATCTACGTGTTCGACGACGCGTTTTCGGCGCTTGATACGGCAACGGATGCTCGGCTGCGGCTAGCGCTGCGGCAGTCCATGGCCGACGCCACGATGATTATTGTCGCCCAGCGCGTTGCCACGATCGTGAATGCCGATCAGATCGTGGTGTTGGAGAACGGCGAGGTTGTGGGCATCGGCACGCATGCCGAGCTGCTGGAGTCGTCAGAGACGTATGCCGAGATTGTGTCGTCTCAGCTTGCAGCGGAGGAGGCGGCATGAGCACCACGCAGGCGAGCGACGCGAGCGAGCCAGAAGAGGCCCCGGTTCGGCCTCCCGTTCGTCCCGCTCGGGGCCCTGGCCCCATGGGCGGAGCAGGAATGCCCACCGAGAAGTCCAAGAACTTTGGGCCATCGGCGCGACGCCTCGTTGGCACCCTGCGCCCAGAGCTCTGGCGAATCGTCGGGGTCGTCATCCTCTCGGTGCTCAGTGTTGTGTTCACTGTGCTCGGGCCCCGGCTGCTGGGAGAGGGCACGAACCTCATCTTCGAGGGAGCAATCTCCAAGAATTTGCCGGAGGGTGCTAGTAAGCAGCAGATCATCGATGGCCTTCGCGCGCAGGGCGATGACACCATGGCCGACCTGCTCAGCGGGATGCAACTGACACCCGGCCAGGGCATTGATTTTGGCGCCCTCAGCACAGTGCTGTTCTGGGTGCTGGCGCTGTACTGCCTCTCGTCGGTGTTTGGCTGGTTGCAGGCGCTTGTGCTCAACGTCGTCACGCAACACACGGTCTATCGGCTGCGCGACGACGTAGAGAGCAAGATCAACAGGCTGCCGCTGAGCTACTTCGACCGCATGCCGAGAGGAGAGCTGCTCAGCCGGGTCACGAATGACATCGACAACATTTCGCAGACCCTCCAACAGACGCTGAGCCAGTTGCTGACCTCGCTTCTCACGGTGATCGGCGTGCTCGTGATGATGTTCATCGTGTCGCCGCTGCTTGCCGTGATCTCGCTCGTCACCATCCCGCTCACGATTGTTATCACCGCGACAATCGCCAAACGCTCCCAGCCGCTGTTTGTTGCCCAGTGGAAGCACACGGGTGAGCTCAACGCGCAGATCGAGGAGGCCTTCACCGGCCACGCCCTGGTTAAGGTGTTCGGGCGTCAGCATGAGGTGAGCGAGGTGTTCTCCGATAAGAACGACGAGCTCTATCGCGCAAGCTTTGGTGCGCAGTTCGTTTCGGGCATCATCATGCCGTCGATGATGTTCGTGGGAAACCTCGTCTATGTGGTCATCGCCGTCGTGGGAGGGCTGCAGGTGGCATCGGGCAGCATGCGCATCGGCGACGTGCAGGCCTTCATCCAGTATTCGCGGCAGTTCACCCAACCGCTCACGCAGCTCGGCAGCATGGCGAACCTCCTGCAGTCTGGGGTGGCATCGGCCGAGCGGGTGTTCGAGCTCATGGACGCGCCGGAACAGTCACCAGACCCCGCCGACCCGGTTGAGCCAGAAACCACGGAGGGTCGGCTCGTCTTTGACCATGTGAGCTTTAGCTACACTTCGGACCGGCCGCTCATCACCGATCTCACTCTCGATGTTGAGCCCGGCCACACGGTGGCCATTGTCGGCCCAACGGGCGCGGGCAAGACCACGCTCGTCAACCTCATCATGCGGTTCTACGAACTCGATTCCGGCCGCATCACGCTCGACGGCGTTGACATTGCGGCGATGACTCGGGATGCGCTGCGATCGCGCATGGGAATGGTGCTGCAGGACACGTGGCTGTTTGGCGGCACGATTCGCGAGAACATCGCCTACGGCAGGCCCGATGCTACGGAGCAGGAGATCGTGGAGGCCGCGACGGCAACCTATGTCGACCGGTTTGTTCGCACTCTGCCCGATGGCTACGACACGGTGCTCGATGACGACGCGAGCAACGTGAGCGCGGGGGAGAAGCAACTGCTCACGATCGCGCGAGCGTTTCTTGCCCGCCCCAGCGTGCTGATTCTCGATGAGGCGACGAGCAGTGTCGATACCCGCACCGAAGTCCTCGTTCAGAAGGCCATGACGGCGCTGCGCTCAGATCGCACAAGCTTTGTTATTGCTCATCGCCTGTCGACCATCCGAGATGCCGACCTCATCCTGGTGATGGAGCAGGGGGCGATTGTGGAGAAGGGAACGCATCAGCAGCTTCTCGATGCCGAGGGTGCCTACGCGCGGCTCTACGAGGCCCAGTTTGCCGGGCCGGTGAGCGAAGAGCTCTAACCTGACGGCGCTTTACTAACCCGCAGTGTCGGACTTTTGCTGCACTTCGCCGCCGATGTTCAGCCCGCGCTGCAGCTCTGCCGATGTGGTGTTGATGCTTTCAAGCTCGTCGGCGAGCCGCTCGTACTCTGCGGCACGCGCCGTAATGGAATCGAACATCTCGTCGAGTTCGATACCCCGCTCGATCAGGCGGCTGCGGGCCCGGTCGAACGCCGAAGGGCTTGTGAAGAAGCCAGATTCCGCGCGCTTGTTGAACGTGGCGATGTCGGAGTTGAGCTGCTCATAGCCCGACGTGTAGGCCTTGTAGTCGCTCTCGGTGGTCGTGCGAAGGGTCTCCATCTGAGACACGAGCGAGTCGGCCTGTTGCTGCAACTGAACGAAGACGGCGTTGGATGCTGAGTGCAGGTCGGTCACGACGCTGCGATCCTCAAAGTACTGGGCGTAGTGCTCTTCGAGTTCCGCGGAGATGCCGGTCGCCTCGGTTCCCACGATCGAATGCAGCTCGTTCGCGCGCTGGCCCGGTTCATTGCGGGCGTAGAAGGCCATGCGCTCCGCGAAGCGCGGGTCGTTGGTCAGGCGCTCGTATTCGGCATCGAGCAGCACGGCAAGGCGATCTTTCTCGTCATCGTCCATGCGGTCCCACGCGGCGTGAAGCATCTCGTGCGCCGCGACGACCTCTTCGGTGCCGTCGAGCCGCTCGTCGACGACATCGAAGACGACGATGGTCTTGTCAGCGTGCAGGTAGCATCCGAGAATTCCAAACGCCTGCTCGTCGTCGTCTTTGGGGCAGTCGCTGCTGAACTGCTCACCAGAGCTCACGGTGGGGCGGCTCGCATAGTAGAGAAAGCGCCCGTGGTCGGTGAGCTGTAGGCGCTCCACGTGGGAGGCGATAACGGCGTCCGGCTCGTACTGCCAGACGGTGACCTGATCAATGAGGGGCTGTGGGTGCAGGGCGACCCACGAGCCTCCCGCAGCCAGGGCGGCAACGATGCCGAGCCCAATGAGGCTGGAGAGAAGACGGCGCCGCGGGCGTCGTGGTCGACGGAGTGCAGCGTCATCGTCGTTCACGATCGCCACCGCATTTCCCCCTCTGTCTGGTCATCAAGATATCAGCCCCCGTGCGCGCGCAAGGCACTGCATGGTTGCGATTGCGAGACGATTCCGAGCCGACGCCGCCATCGGAATACCTGTCGAGGATGCCCACTGCCGTCGTTTCACGCAGCAGGATAGAGATATGAGCATCTCATATCGCACCTTGGGAAAGTCTGGCCTTCGCGTGAGCACGATCGGGCTCGGCTGCAACAACTTCGGCAGGCCAGGAACCTTCACGGAGGGTCCAGAAGGCACCGCTCAGGTGCTCGGTGCCGCGCTCGACGCCGGCATTACTCTGCTCGATACTGCTGACATCTATGGCTACTCATTTGGTCGAAGCGAAGAGTTCATGGGGGAGGCCCTAAAGGGGCGTCGAGACGAGGTCGTTCTCGCCACCAAGTTCGGGCACGCCGACTACGATTCGCCGATCACAAGCTGGGGGGCTAAGGCATCGAGACGGTATGTGCGGCAGGCCGTCGAAGGATCGCTGCGGCGGCTGCAGACCGACTGGATCGACCTCTATCAGCTGCACACGCCAGACCCCTTCACCCCCATCGAGGAGACGCTCGATGTCCTCGATGACCTCATCACGGAGGGCAAGGTTCGCTACATCGGGCACTCCAATCTGGCGGGCTGGCAGATCGCCGAAGCGGAGTTCGCGGCACAGATCGGGAGGCACCCGCATTTCGTCTCGGCCCAGAATGAATACAGCCTTCTGGCCAGGGGAGTTGAGAACGAGGTCCTCCCGGCGGTGAACGCTTTCGGCCTGGGTTTTCTGCCCTACTTTCCGCTCTACAACGGCCTGTTCACGGGCAAGTTCAGCCGCGCAGGAGGGCCGAGCGACAGCAGGATCATGCGCCAGCGCCCGCATCTTCTCGAGAACGCACCGTGGGATGCGATGGAGAAATACGCTGCCTTGGTCGACTCGTGGGGCGTCACGATGCTCGAGGCGACGTTCGGATGGTTGTTGGCCCAGCCGGGGCTTGCCAGCGTGATCGCGGGAGCGACAACGCCAGACCAGATTCGCCAGAATGCTGCCGCGGCAACGGCCTTCACTCCGACCGCCGAACAAGCGGAGCAGATCTCGCAGATTTTCACAGACCCGCGATAACGGCGCGGGCTGCGCCGCAGGTGCACCGGCCGATTCTCCGCATAGGCTTAGCGAGTGGAGCGCGACACGGAAGATACGATCCTTCGTTCACCGCGCCCGATCGCTCCGCTGCCGGAGCTTGACGACGCCGACACGATTATCC
>NZ_JBACFR010000165.1:0-2872 GCF_056262345.1 Homoserinimonas sp. | reverse complement strand
CTCTCCCCAGGTCTTCACGGATGCTGGCGCGCGCGTCACCGTGATCGGTGCCGATCCCGACGGGTTCAACATCAACGATGGGGTGGGGTCCACCCACCTCGATCGCCTCGCCGAGGCCGTGCTTGCCCACGGTGCCGACGTGCGCATTGCCCACGACGGCGACGCCGACCGCTGCTTGGCCGTGGACCACAAAGGCAACATCGTCGACGGTGACCAGATCATGGCGATCCTCGCGCTATCGATGAAAGAGCGCGGTCTGCTCAAAAACGACACGCTCGTCGCGACGGTCATGAGCAACCTCGGACTGCGTCTGGCAATGCAGGAGCATGGCATCGAGATGGTGCTCACCTCGGTGGGCGACCGTTATGTCTTGGAGGCGCTCAGCGAGAAGGCCCTCAACCTCGGCGGCGAACAGTCCGGCCATGTCATCATGAGCGACTTCGCGACGACCGGCGACGGCATCCTCACGGGCCTTCACCTCGTGGCAGAGATGGCCAGAACCGGCAAATCGCTTGCCGAGCTTGCCTCGGTGATGACCGTGTATCCGCAGGTCATGATCAACGTGCGCGGCGTCGACCGCACCAAGCTGGCCGAATGTGCGGAGGTTGCCGTCGCGATCACCGCATGGGAATCCGAACTGGGTGAGACGGGGCGCGTGCTCCTTCGCCCGTCGGGAACCGAGCCGATGGTTCGCGTCATGGTCGAGGCGGCAGACACCGAGACCGCCGAACGTGCGGCACAGGAACTCGCCGACGTAGTGCTCAAGCACCTCGCCGCCTAAGTAGGCGGCCGCGCGCCTGGGTCAGATCTTGCGCAGCAGAATCTTCTGAACCCTGTGCTGAGGGTCTTTGCGCAGCACGAGCGTTGCCCGTGACCGAGTCGGGCGCACATTCTCGGTGAGGTTCGGCAGGTTGATGCGCTGCCAGATGTCGGCGGCGGTGGCCCTGGCTGCTGCTTCGTCGAGGCTTGCGTACCGGTGAAAGTATGACTCTGGGTTAGTGAATGCCCCGCGCTGAAGCTTCAGGAATCGCTCCTCATACCAGCGGGCGATGTCCGCCGTGCGGGCATCAACATAAATGCTGAAGTCGAAGAGGTCGCTCACGGCCAGCTTGTTGCCCATGGGCGGCTGCAAAACGTTGAGCCCCTCGACAATGAGGATGTCGGGGCGGCGAACGACGGCTTCTGCCCCGGGAATGATGTCGTAGCTCAAGTGCGAATAGACGGGAGCGCGAACCTCGGCGACCCCGCTCTTGACCTGAGTGACGAAGCGAAGCAGCGACCGACGATCGTAGGATTCCGGAAAACCCTTGCGCTGCATGAGCCCGCGGCGCTCGAGCTCGGCGTTGGGCAGCAGAAAGCCGTCGGTGGTGAGAAGGGCAACGCGGGGGGTTGATTCCCACCGGGCGAGTAAGACCCGCAGCAGTCGAGCGATCGTGGACTTGCCGACCGCAACCGAGCCGGCGACGCCGATGACAAAGGGTGTCGTGGGGGAGCGTTCCCCCAGGAATGCGCTCGTCTCGGCATGAAGCTGCTGCGCTCCGACTGCATAAAGATTGATGAGTCTGCTCAGCGGAAGGTAGACATCAGAAACCTCGTCGATTTCGAGCATATCTCCGAGGCCCCTGAGCCCTGTGAGCTCATCGGGGGCAAGGGGCAGCTGCGTCGCTGGGGCCAGGTCTGCCCAGGCAGCCCGCTCGATTTCGACGAACGGAGTGCTTCCGGGGGAGCCATTAGTGGGGTCGGACATCGATCAGAAGCCTAGCGCTGCTCAATCTGGCCTTTTGTGCAGCCCCTGTGCCGTAAAATCGGGCGCATGTGTGGAATCGTGGGTTACGTCGGTAACGATAAGAGCGTTGAGGTACTCATGGGCGGCCTTCGCCGCCTCGAATACCGTGGTTACGATTCTGCCGGGATCGCGGTGATTGACACAGAAGGTCGCCTGGATACGCGCAAGAAGGCGGGCAAGCTGCAGAAGCTCGCCGACGAGCTCGAGTCGAACCCCATCGCCAATGGCCGCACGGGTATCGGCCACACCCGCTGGGCGACGCATGGCGCCCCCAACGACACGAACGCGCATCCGCATCTGGGAGATGGCGGCAAGCTCGCTCTCATCCACAACGGAATTATCGAGAACTTTGCCGAGCTCAAGCAGGAGCTCATCGACCAGGACCCCGAGACGGTGTTCCTGAGCGAGACCGACAGTGAGGTTGCCGCGCTGCTCGTTGGCCGCGCATATCGCGACGCCGGCAGCCTTGCCGAGGCGCTTCGGGCCGTGGTCAACCGGCTGCACGGCGCGTTCACTCTTCTCGTCATGCACGAAGACGAGCCCGGCGTTGTCGTGGGTGCTCGCCGCAACTCTCCGCTCGTGATCGGGCTGGGCGATGGCGAGAACTTTCTCGGTTCTGATGTCGCCGCCTTTATCGAGCACACACACCGCGCGATGGAGATCGGTCAGGACCAGCTCGCGATCATCACTCCCGACGCCGTGACGGTCACCGATTTTGATGGCAATCTCGTTGAAACCACGTCGTTCGAGGTCAAGTGGGATGCGTCAGCCGCCGAAAAGGGCGGATGGTCGAGCTTTATGGCCAAGGAGATCAGCGAAGAGCCCGAGGCTGTTGCCAAGACTCTTCTCGGCCGCGTTACCGACGGCAGTGTGCATCTGAGCGAGCTTGATTCCATCGGCGACGACGCTCTTCGATCGATCGATCGCATCGTGATCGTGGGTGCCGGCACCGCGAACTTCACCGGCATGCAGGCCAAGTACGCGATCGAAAAGTGGACGAGGGTCCCCGTAGAGGTCGAGCTGTCGCACGAGTTCCGTTACCGCGACCCGATTCTCACCCCCAACACGCTTGTGGTCTCCACGAGC
>NZ_JBACFR010000164.1:0-10999 GCF_056262345.1 Homoserinimonas sp. | reverse complement strand
GATCTACATCGAGCCGGATGTTTACCGCAAGCCGAACGACGCCAATCCGTCGACCGACGCATTTGTGATTCGCGGCATCGACTAGGAAGTTTTCTAACGCTTATCGGCGAAGAACTCCGTGAGGAGCGCTGCGCACGCCTCAGCCTCGACCCCGGCAAAAACCTCTGCCCGCTGGGGAAGCCGACGATCGCGCAACACGTCGTAGACGCTGCCGGAGGCGCCAGCTTTGTCGTCCCACGCGCCAAAAACCACAACCGGCACCCTCGCCGAGAGAATCGCGCCGGCACACATGACACAGGGCTCAAGGGTCACGATGAGGGTCGTGCCCTCAAGGTGCCAATCGCCCGTGACCTCGGCCGCTCGGCGAAGAGCCAAGACCTCTGCATGGGCGGTGGGATCCTGCCGCAGTTCGCGCTCGTTTCGTGCCGAGGCAATAACGTTTCCCTGGGCATCCAACACGAGAGCTGCCACGGGAACATCGCCCGTTTCGAGGGCTAAGCGGGCATCGGCTACTGCCTCGAGCATCCGCTCACGATAGGCATTGCGAGATGGCTGCACGTGCACTCCCCTCGCTCGACTAGGTTTAAGCCTATGCGAGTTCACGTTGCCGACCACCCGCTCATCACGCACAAGCTCACCGTGCTGCGGGACCAGAACACCGCATCGCCGACATTCCGTGCCCTCACCGAGGAGCTCGTCACCCTGCTCGCCTATGAGGCGACGCGCAATGTGCGCACCGAGCCCGTGAAGATTCAGACCCCTGTAATCGAAACAATGGGCGTGGCCATCAGCCACCCGCTGCCCCTGGTCGTGCCGATTCTGCGCGCGGGACTCGGCATGCTCGACGGCATGGTCAAGCTTGTCCCCACCGCCGAGGTTGGTTTTCTCGGACTGGTGCGCGACGAAGAAACTCTGATGCCCACCACCTACGCCGAGCGGCTGCCCGACGACCTGTCCAACCGGCAGTGCTTCGTGCTCGACCCGATGCTTGCGACCGGCGGCTCCCTCGTCGCAGCGATCAACTATCTCTTTGACCGCGGCGCTCAGGATGTCACGGCGATTTGCCTGCTCGGCACACCAGAAGGCCTCAAGGCCGTCGACGAGGCCACCCAGGGGCGCGAGGTCACGATCGTGCTCGGTGCGCTCGACGAGGGCCTCAACGAGCGCGGCTATATCGTTCCCGGTCTCGGCGACGCCGGCGACCGCCTGTACGGCACCGTCTAGATTCGCAGTTCCCGCGCGCACGTGGCGCGGTTGCGTAACACGGCGCGCGTGGGTGATACTGGCTCTATGACTACATCCGCGCGCACCGTGATCTCCTTTGTGGGCTCCCGGACCGTCGACACCATGGTGTCGACACGTGCCGCCATGTGTTGTCGAATGTGCGCTTAATCGGCTCATCTCGCCGAGTTCGCCCCGCCTCCAGCCCCGCCTCATAGTGCGCCGCTGACGACGGACATGAACTCCGGATGGCGCTCCCTCATAGCGGAACGTCCATCCTCAGCGCATTACCTGAAGTAATCGAAGGATCACACCCTCATCATTAGAGGCCCTTCACCCCTCCGAAGGAATTCGACTCATGTCTCTTGCACTCGACCTTGCCCGACCCACCACATCCGCTCCCGTCGCCGCATCGCCCGCGGTTGCCGCAGCACCGGCGCCCTCTGCGGAAGCACCGGCTCGCCGACTCCGCGCTGTCCCCGATGGCACAGAAGCTCGCGGCTTCGTTCTCTATGTCGGCGTAGACGAGCTCAAGGCCGCAGCAGCGGGCACTGACCTCGGCACGATCGTTGAGGAGCTCAAGCGGCTGACGGAGCTGCTCGTCCCCTCCGCTGAGACGTATGCCGCCGTCGCACTTGCCCCCCAGGGCGTAGGCGGGCGCGATGTCGACGTCGTGCGTCTTGCCCTGCAGGACCCCGCCGCTTTGGCGAAGCAACGGCGCACGGACGAGACCGTGGCGCCGGGGTCCAAGGGTGGCGTAATCATCGACCTGTCGCGCAAGCGCGTGGTGATCGAGGGCGAGGCCGCCCCGCTCACCTACAAGGAGTTCGAGCTGCTGCAGTACCTCGTGCTGCGCGAAGGCCGCACAATTGACCGCGCTGAGCTCATCTCGGGCCTCTGGGGTGCCGACGACGACGACGCCCCCAATGAGCGCACGATCGACGTCCACGTTCGTCGGCTGCGGTCCAAGCTCGGCGTCTACGACGAAATCGTGCGCACCGTGCGCGGTGTCGGCTACCGCTTCGACCGTCACGCCGACGTGTCGGTGCAGCACACGAGCACCCCGTCGCCCGACCGTTTTTAGACGCTCACCTACCTATCAGCGAACTCGCAGAAAAATAACAAAAGGATAACTAGCGCCCGTTACCCAACCGTTATAGAGTTCGAGATGTGGAAGTTGTTTGCTGTGGCAGCTCCCACGGAATGTGATTGCAGGACACTCTTGGTGCAAGGGAGAGGGCCCGTCGTAAGCCTCTACGACGGGCCCTCAATCACGTTAACGGCCACGATTGGCCCGGCCGCGAATTGCCTGGCCTGCACGACCGCAGCGCGCTCCCCGGCAATAGGCTTGACGCGACGAGAGGGGCGACGATGGCGACCAAAGCCTCAGCGGTAACAGCATGGGAAGCGCTGTTTCGAGCCCAAGTCGCTGTGATGCGGCGCTTGAGTGCCGAGTTCCCCACCGACGAGATCTCGCTCGTCGAATACGACGTGCTCTTTAACCTTGCCCGGCATGCCGAACGCGCCATGCGCATCCGGGATCTCGTGGACGACCTGCTCATTACGCAGCCGAGCGTCAGCAGACTCGTCGATCGATTGGCCGCCCGTGGTTTGATCACCAAGTCTCCCGACCCGCGCGACGCCCGGGGAGTTGTCGTGGCACTCACGGACGACGGCTACGACCTGTTCCGTCGGGTCGCCGTGGAACACAGCGCCTCCATCTCGACCGCGGTGGGCTCAGCCCTCACCGAGCCCGAGCTCGCGCAACTGACCGTGCTCTGCGACAAACTTCGCACCGGAGTCAAACGCCGCTAACGCGGAAGTGGGTTGCGGGCCAGTTCGCGCTCGGTCTCGAGCCAACCCGGCAGGATGGCGCCCATGAAGGTGCGTGCGGACCGCTCGGTTCGAAAGCCCCCTCAGACCCTGATATAGTCATTCAGTTGGGTTTTTTACCTAACATGCGCCCGTAGCTCAGCGGATAGAGCAATTGACTACGGATCAATAGGCCGGGGGTTCAAATCCCTCCGGGCGCACCACGGAAAGCCTCGCACTCGTGCGGGGCTTTCGTCGTTAAGGTGCCTCGTCGCGCACCCGGTGGAGCGCATCCCCCCACCTCGCCCCCTCACGCGTCGCCCGTGCTGCGTTGAGGGGTCCCAAATGTGTCGTCGCGGCATCCGCCACGACACATTTGGGACCCCTCAGCGAAGAAGTGGCGCGGGCAAGAGCGCGAACGGGCGCGGGCAAGAGCGCGGGCAGCGGGCGGGTGCAGCGGGCAGCGAGCAGCGAGCGGGAACAGCGAGAGAGCCGCCTCTCGCGGGGGCGAGAGGCGGCATCCAGTAGCTTGCGTTAGCCGCGGAAGAGGCGTGGCCTGAACAACAGCACGCCACCAACCCCGGCCATCAGCACAAGGGAGACGATGCCCACCGTGAGCAGAATCGGCCCAACGGGCGAGTCGGATGCTGCATCCCCCTCAGGCACCCCCGTCACCGGGGCAGCTGGGCCAGAGTCGGCATCGCTCTCGGGTTCTGGCTCCGCAATGGGAGGGACGACCTCGGGCTCCGCAGTGTCGGAATCACCCTCATCCTGCGCTGGTGCCGAGGGGCTCACTCCCGCCGTGGGTTTGACTGCGGCCGCCGGACCAGCTGCGGGCGGGGTCACGACGGGCGGAATCACGGGAGGAATCAGGCGCGCCTTGGCGAACAGGTACCCGGTGCCCGACTCCCCTGCCCCCAGGGCGATTGCCGAGAACGCGTGGGCCACGATGGTTCCGCCGGCGGTGCCGACCGTGTTCGTGCCCTCCAGGTAACCGGCGGGCTGGGTCTCGGTGATGACGTAGGTTCCCGACAGCAGGCCAGTGAAGACGAAACGGCCATCGCCTGATGTGGTTGCCATCAGCGGGGTGATTGCTCCATTCAGGGTGGTGCCGGACAGGGTGACATTCACGCCGCCGAGACCAGACTCTCCGATAGAGCGGATGCCGTCGCCGTCAAGGTCGACGAAGACATCACCCGATAGCGAGCCGGTCGTGACGCCGAATAAGTAGCCGGATGCTGCGGTGCGCGCAGCGATCGTCACCGTCGTGATGGTCGTCGCCGATGCCCGCGTTCCGCCGGAGGTACCAACGGTCGCATTCCCATTGCCGTATCCGGGCGCGGAGGTGCGGACGAGTTCATAGGTGCCGGGCCGGAGACCATCAAAGCGATAGGCCCCGGTCGATGCGTCGGTGACGGCGGTGAGCTCGACATCGTTGTTGTCGCTGTCTTTGCCGCTCAGCTCGATCGTGACCGTCGTAATAGTGGTCGCCGATGTCCGCGTTCCGCCAGAGCTACCCACTGTGGCATCCCCGGCCCCGTATCCCAGCGCGGAGGTGCGGACGAGTTCATAGGTGCCGGGCCGGAGACCGTCGAAGCGGTAAAAACCAGCCGATGAGTCGGCGACCGCAGTGAGGGAGACGGTGTTGTTGTCGCTGTCTCTGCCGCTCAGCTCGATCGTGACCGCGCCGAGTGGCTGCTCGCCAGCATCCTGCACACCATCTGCGTCGGAGTCGATGTAGACCGCACCGGAGAGGCTTGAGGTCGGACGCTCCCCGAAAAGCGTTCCCGAGCTGCTCTGCCCCGACGTGAGGTTTACCGCGACGGAGTCGTTGGATGCGACGACGGCGTTGGTTCCCGCGGTGTCGATGCCATCGTCGAAGGCTGCGGGTTGAGTCTGGGTGACGGTGTAGGTGCCTGCGGGCATTCCCTCAAACACATAGGCGCCTGCGGAGTCCGTTGTGGTCGTGTAGCTCACCGCCGATCCGCTCGCTGTCGTCCCGGTGAGCGCGACGGATACGCCGCTGATGCCGTATTCGGCGGAGTCGACGAGGCCGTTGTTGTTGCGGTCCGCGAAGACCGTTCCGCCAACCGAACCGACGGTCGGCACCGAGACGGTGGAGGAGTCGGTGACGGTGCGCGAGGCAGCGAATGCTGCCGTGACCGCTGCCGTGTTTGAGTCCGCGGCGATCGGCGCGATTGCTGTGCAGGTGTAGCTGACCGGCGTCGCCCCTACCGCGAGTGCTCCTACGGTGCGCGCGCAGGCTGGCACTGTCGCATCGGTGACGGTGACGTCGGTGAGAGGCAGATCCCCCGAGTTGGCAACGGCGATGGTGAAGACGATGGTCTCCCCCGTCACATAGGTCGCCTTGTCTGCGGTCTTGGTGATCTCGACGGCGGGCTGGCTAACCGTGGTCGTGAGCGATGCCGTGCCGGTGTTGGCACCGGCCTCTGCACTGGAGGCCGCGACCGTCGTCGTGAGGTCATCTGCTCCCGCCAACCTCGAACATCCGTAGGTGTAGGTCGATCCGGCCGAGAGCGATCGAGGCGTCATCCCGCATCCTGGGACGTTGCTCGAGACGGCAACGTCCGAGGCGGCAAGCGGTGAGTACACACGCACCTCGTAAGTGATCATGTCGCCAGCGACGTAGGGGCCAGAAGAAATGGCCTGGATGCTGACGTCAATCGATGCAATAGGAACAGAAAGCGCGAGACCGGTGGCGAGATACGTGTCACCTGACGTCGCGAATTCCATGGAGGCAGTGGTTGACCCGACCGCAATGGGCACGGTCATCGACTTCGCATCGACGCTCATGTTGTTGAGCACAGAAGGTGTGGAGAATTCGGCTCGGGAGCCGAAAAAGTTGGTCGAGGAGCCGGGCGCCGGCTCTGCTTGCTGAATTCCGTTAACAGCGAAGCGATCGCCAGCAATATTGAAGTCGCCCTCAAACGCCGTGACGCCGACCCGTGCTCCCGCCGCTGCCGCAGTGAATCCGCCGGCAGTGATCGTGGTCGCCGGGTCGATGGATGACTGACGGACATGGCCGTCGTAGACCATGACCTGCTTCTTGATCGGCGCGTTGGCGTGAGAGCCGTCGTATTCGTAGACGACGGTGAGCGACCAGCCTCCGTAGCATCCGAAGCCCTGCGGGGCCCAGACATTGCTCACCTGGATAGCGACGGGAGTGCCAGTCGTAACGCCCGCAAATCGGCTTGTCACGTCGGCGTAGGCGGAGTAGAACTGCGGCTGAGATGCGGGCACATTGGCGAGCGCGTCTCGGCTGATGACCTGGGGGGCGTAGGCGGCGGTGGCGGCACCGCCAACTGAGAGACGCACCAAGGTGCTTTCCGGCGTGCCGGAAGGCAAGTCCGCTGTGCCCGCCCCTGCGAGGAACTGGCGGGTATTGCACCCCGGTAGCGCGGAAACTGTGCCGTCGGCGAGACGAATGGTGCCGGTGTTGCCGCTCCAGTTGAGCCGGGCGAACGAGACCCGCGCCCCAGCGGGAATAGTTACTTCTGCCGCGCTCGAGTTGTAGGTGGCCGCGCTTGAATCGACGTCGGTCCACTTCATGTAGTAGGAGTCATTGATGCCGGCCGAAGTCGTATTGGTGCCCGCTTGCGCGGCGGCGCAGGTTGAGATGGGCTCCCCGAAGGGGTCGACAGGTGAGCCTGTGGTCGGGCATCCCATGTTGCCGTTCCCAGCAAGGATAAAGTCGCCGTAGATGGGCTGGGAGTAGCCGAGAGCGAATGGTCTGACGACCGCAGCGTCGGCAGGCTGGGCCGATAGGGTGACACTCCCCGCGACAAGCGCGAGGACTATCGCCGCCGCACCGACGGATCGCACCGCCGAGATCGCACGCGCAGTCCACTTTTTCGTCATCCTGATCCCCCCGAGCTGATATACCGTAGAGCCTAGCGCTAGGCCTCCAGTCAATGCCTCACTGACGTGGCCCACATGAGTCTTCGCGGCATCCAGCACGACTCATTTCGGACCCCTCGGCGGCGAGGGTGCGCATTGGGTGCGCATTGGGTGCGCGTTCCGGGGCGCAAGGAGCAGCGCCTTCTACCTCCGGCGACACCGTAAATCAACCCTTTGCGAGAGGCGCGCCAGCGGGGTCTTATGGGTGCACCAACATCCATCGACTGCGAGGAGGAACTCCGATGTCTGACCCAACCAGCGACGCCTACAACCAGATCGACGACCCTGACTTGGCTCCAGAAGCGGTGCCAACGGATGCTCCTTCGGACCCGTATCCCCACGCCGACAACGACGAGGGCTACACCGCTGGCGGCGCCGAGGGCGACGCTCTAGAAGATGACGATGAGCCGTCGATCGGCGTGGACCCCGATATCGATAACGGTTAAGCCAGGTTCACTTCGCTGTCAACCACTGCCTCCGCCAATGTCGCGGGCGTACGGTCGCGCTCAATCGAGTACGTACACACCGCGACAACGGAGGTAGTGATGTTCTTTCACGTGCAGCGTCTCATCAACGAAATCGTGGCCGACGAGCCGGATCCCGCCGCGGCAAATGCCCTGCAGGAGGGGCTCGGCGGCCAGTTCGGCGAAATGCGCACCATGATGCAATACCTGTTTCAAAGCTTCAACTTTCGAGGGCCCGACGCCAAGCCGTACCGCGATCTGCTCCAGGGCATCGGCACCGAGGAGATCAGCCACGTCGAGCTGATCGGCACCACGATCTCCCGCCTTCTCGACGGGTCTCCGCGCTACCAGGGCTCCCCCACAGACCCGGTGGATGCCCCGGGCGCTGGCGGGGCAATCCCTCTGGAGCTCGCCAAGAGCGCGGGCAACATCCACCATTTTCTCGTCGCAGCTCAGGGCGCAATGCCGGTGGATGCTGCGGGAAACCCGTGGAACGGATCCTGGGTGTACAACAGCGGAAACCTCGTGCTCGACCTGATCTATAACCTCATGCTCGAGTCGACGGGTCGGCTGCAGAAGTGCCGCATCTACGAGATGACCGACAACGCGACGGCACGCTCGACCATCGCCTACCTCATCGTTCGCGACCAGGCACATGAGAACGCTTATGCGCGCGCGCTCGAGTCGCTCGGCGTCAACTGGAGAACCGCGCTGCCCATCCCCAAGACCAATGCCGAACAGTTCCCCGAAGTGGCGCGCCTGCTCGACCTCGGATTGCAGAGCAAGCAGTACACCTTTGATCTCACCGCTCAGTCGGAAGCGGGCAAGATCTTTCAGGGGCCGTCGCCCTCGAACGACGGAACCGATCTCCTGGCGACCGAGCAGGCGCCGGAGGGCGTGCCCTCGGTGATTGCCCCGGAGCGCTTCGAGGAGTTCTCCCCCGGCCTCGACGCCGACCTGCTTGAGCTGATCCAGGCAACGGCTGAGATGGAGATGGAGCCGGTCTCGTCGAGCTTCGGGCCTGTCAGTTAGGCCCGCTCGGCCGTGTGCGCTCTCGGCCACGGCGGCAATGGCCACAGACTCGACGACGGCTCGATAAACTGCTGAGCGTTGGCGAGCGGGTGATGAGCCATTCGCCGCCCTGGCCGAGAGTTGCAATGAATAAAGCTGAAACACACCGTCAGAACGTGAAGCGGGTCCTCGTTGCCGCTGCGCGCAGTCTGCTGACCAACGGCGGCGGAGTCACCGACACGCTCATTACCGATGTCTGCGAGCAGGCTGGCATTCATCCGCATGCCTTTCGAACGCTGTTCCCCACGGACGACAGCTTTCTGGATGCCGTCAACGACCATCTTGTGGAGGAATGCGCGGCGCGCATCCGCCACGGTGTCGACCAGTTCGTGGCGTCCGACGCCTCCGACCGACCATTCGCCCAGGCGGCCGTCGCCCTCGCCGAATCATGGCCCCTCGATCGCGGGGGCATGCTCATCAGGGCCGACCGCCGACTGCAGGCGCTGCGCAACAACCGCAACGGCGGAGCCGCGGCAGCCGCTGAACGCAAGTTCGTCGCCGAGCTCGTTCCCGTGTTCTCCGATCTCGTCGCCCACCTCGGGCGCGCATTCAGCTGGCCATCGATGCTCGCGGTACGCGTCATCGTTGACACCTATGAGGGCTCGTTCGAGACGTGGTTGCTCGACGGCAACGACGAGACATCGTTCGCGGAATCCCCTTATGTTTCTCGCACGCTCCCCACGCTGCTCAAAGAGATGACGGCGCCGCTGGGCGTCTGACACCAGCACCCGAGCCTGCTTAAGGCGGGGGCCGTCTTGCGCTCTCCCCGCCCATCTGTCAACCACTCACCCACAGGCATTTCGCGGCGTAGCGTCGCGCCCAAAGTTCGCACGTGCACTCACAACTTTGGAGGAAGCGATGAAAGCCGTGGTTTTCAACGGCCCGTACACGGTCGGCGTGCAAGAGGTCGAAGACCCCAGGATCGAGAGCCCGCTTGACGCGATCGTCTCGATCACCACCGCAAACATCTGCGGTTCAGACCTGCACCCGTACGAGGGAAGGGCCGATATGCCCGCGGGCTCGGTGCTGGGCCATGAAAACATGGGCATCGTCACCGAGGTCGGCAGCGCGGTCAACCGAGTGAAGGTGGGCGACCGGGTCTCGGTTCCCTTCAATATCGGTTGCGGCACGTGCCGCAACTGCGAAGAAGGCTTCACCTCTGCCTGCCTCAGGGCAAATCCCGAGGGCACCCCGGGTGCGGGGTACGGCTACCCCAAAATGGGCCCCTACCGCGGCGGGCAAGCCGAGCAGTTGCGGGTTCCGTGGGCCGACTTCAACCTTCTGTTGCTGCCCAGAGGAACCGACTTTGAGAACGACTTCACGATGCTCTCCGACGTGTTTCCGACCGGTTACCACGGCACCGAGCTTGCGCATGTAGCCCCCGGCCGCTCCGTAGTCATTTTTGGCGCCGGGCCCGTCGGACTGATGGCAGCACACAGCGCGGCCATTCGCGGCGCGTCCCAGGTCTTCGTTGTCGACAAAGAAAAAGATCGACTCCTCCTTGCCAGCGAGATGGGCGCAACCCCGATCGACTTCTCACAGGAGAGCGTTGAGGACGTCGTTATGGATGCCACCCGCGGGCTGGGTGCTGACTGCGGAATTGAGGCGGTCGGCTACCAGGCCCACGATGCCAGCGGCGAGGAGCATCCGGAGATGGTGCTCGATGAGCTCGTGGGAGTCGTGCGCGCTACCGGGAGCATCGGGGTGATCGGCGTGTACGTGCCCGAAGATCCGGGGTCGGACGAGGCTCCCGATGGGCGCGTTCAGTTCAACTGGGGGGCCGCCTGGGAAAAGGGCCTCACGATTGGCACCGGTCAGTGCCCGGTAAAGCGCTACAACCGGTACCTTCGCGACCTCATCATCGAGGGGGTTGCCACCCCATCGATAATCGTGTCGCACGAGCTGCCGCTGGAGGATGCGCCTTCTGCTTATGAGAACTTCGATCGCCGGGAGGAGGGCTGGACTAAAGTGCTGCTCCATCCGGCAAGCTGACCTCAGCCGAAGTCGGGCCAGCGCTCAGAGTCGAGGTCTTCATCACTGAAGGCCTCGCCCTCGTGCGGCCGAGAGACTCGAAGCTCGAGCACGGCGTCCGCTTCGCGAGGGTCGGGATGGGGAGTGGCGATAACGCCGTCGTTGCGGTCACGCAGCACCGTGGCGTTCGACCGCGTGTCGACTTCTGCGCTGCTGCCGGGGTCTGCGGTGATTCGAATCTTCATGTCGGCACCCTGTATTTCGCATCTGTTGAACCTGGATGCCGGGGTCACGGGCACTAAGCCAAATTTTACGTCAGGTCGCCGAATCGTGCGGGTGAAGGTGCTTATCCACGGCGGTTTCCAAGGAGTTCCTCGGGCTGGCATCCGCAGTGCTGGGGTGCGTCTCGTCGGCATGAGCGTCTTCGGCACGGCTCCGGTTCTCCGGCACGTGCGGCGTCTCGCGAACCTCGCTGGGCGTCTCCAGCGAGAGTGTCATGCTCACCAGCCGACCTGCGACCACGCTCACCGGCAGCTGATGGG
>NZ_JBACFR010000163.1:0-4308 GCF_056262345.1 Homoserinimonas sp. | reverse complement strand
TGAGGGGTCCCAAATGAGTCTTCGCTGGTGAGCGGAAGACGCATTCCGGACCCCTCACGGGGATTGCCGCGAGCGCTACGCGTTGACTGGCTCGGCGACCTCGTTCTCGACGGGCTGCTCTGCGTTGTGCAGGTGTGCGCGGCCCCGGCGCGGCCACCAGAACCAGTCACCCGTGATGAACGCGAGCGCGGGCACGATGACGGTGCGAACCAGCAGCGTGTCGATGAGAACACCGACGCAGACGATGATGCCGATCTGCGTGAGGGTGATGAGCGGCAGCACTCCGAGCACGGCGAACACGGCGGCGAGCAGGATGCCGGCGCTGGTGATCACTCCACCGGTTGCGGAGAGCGCCCGGATCATGCCCCGGCGGGTGCCGAGCTTCTCTGCCTCTTCTTTGGCTCGTGTGACCAAGAAGATGTTGTAATCGACGCCCAGCGCTACCAGGAACAAGAAGCTGAACAGCAGCACGGAGTTGTCGAGGGCAGGGAAGTCGAAGACGCTCTGAAAGAGCAGCCACGACGCACCGACGCTCGCGAAGAACGACCCGACGACCGTGAGCAGAAGCAGCACGGGGGCGAGCAGCGAGCGCAGCAGCAGCACAAGCACGATGAACACAACGATCAGGATGAGCGGGATGATGAGTGCCTGGTCGCGAGCCTGGGCTTCTGCGGCGTCGAGGCTCTCTGCATCGGTGCCTCCGACGAGGGCGTCGGCTCCGTCGATCGCGTGCAGCTCGTCGCGCAGGTCGTCCACGGTAGCGAATGCAGCATCCGTCTCAGCGGCTGCGTCAAGCGAGACCGAGATCTCGGTGATGTCGTCGTTGCTCTGCGTGATTCTGGCGCTTGAGACTCCGTCGACGTCGGTGGCGGCCGCAGCGACCTCTTCGGCCTTATCGGTGTTGGCAATCACGATTGTGGGTGATCCGCTCCCGGCAGGGAACGACTCCGCAATGATGTTCTGGCCGGTGACCGCTTCGGGCTCGGACGTGAACTTCTCGGTCTGGGCGAGTCCGACCTGTACCTGAGGCACGGCTGCCGCGAGGCCTCCGAGGATCGCGATGCCGATGACGGCCACGATGACGGGCTTGCGCGACACTGCGGTGCCGAGCTTGTGCCAGAAACCGTGGGCGAGGCGGTCCTCAGAGCCGAACTCCGGCACGTAGGGCCAGAAGAGCTTGCGCCCAATGAGCACGAGAGCTGCGGGGAGCACGACGAGCGCGAAGAGCATGGCCACGACGATGCCGGCGGCGCAGGCGAGGCCGAGGGCGCGGTTTCCGCTGAGTTCGGCGAACAGAAGCGTGAGGAGGCTGAGCACAACGGTCGATCCACTCGCGATGATCGCGGGGCCAGCGCCCTTGAGGGCAGCGTTCATCGCCTCGCGACGGTCTTCGTGCAGCCGCAGCTCGTCTCGATATCGGGCGATGAGCAGCAGGGCGTAGTTGGTGCCCGCACCAAAGACCAGTACCGAGAGGATGCCCGTGATCGACGCGTCGAGGCTTACGTCGGCGGCCTCGGCGATGCGCTTGGCAACGACTCCGGCGACGGCGTCGGCGATGCCCACGACGGCGAGGGGAATGAGCCACAGCCAGGGGCTGCGGTAGGTGACGATGAGCAGGAGCGCCACGACGATAACGGTGGTTCCGAGCAGCGTGAAGTTGGCGCCCTTGAACACTGCGGCGATGTCGACGGCGAATCCTTCTCCACCGGTCATCAGGGCGGTCAGCCCCGAGGGTAGGTCCTCGTTGGCGATCTCGCGGATCTCGGCGGCCCGGTCGGCGCGCTCGGTGACGTCGTCGATCACGGTGAGGGGCACGGGGAGAATTGCGGCGGTGCCATCGTCTGAGACGGTGGCCGGCGGCAGAAACTCGGTGTCCGCGATGTCGATCAGGGCGGCGCTGCGCTCGGCAATTGCCGCTTCGTCCTCTGCAGTGATCTCGTCACCGTCGCGGCTGAAGACGATCAGAGCCGAGGTGGTGTCTGCGTCGGGCAGCGTGTCTTTGAGTGCTGCGACCTTGGCCGATTCGGCACTGTCGGGCAGGCCGGTCGCTGGCGCGCCGTCGCCTCCCTGGCCGCCGAAGAAGAGGAGTGCGCCGCTGGCGATCGCGGCGATAACGAGCACGATCCAGGATGTTCGTGCTGCGGTAATGAAGTGCCGTACCGGCTTCATGGGTGTTGTCCCTGGGTGTTGTGGTGGATGCTCGGCGCACGGCAGTGAATCGAGCGAATATCTCTAAACGTATAGATTGCTAGACGATTTAGCAATCATAAATGTAAGATAGCCGCATGTACAAGTCAGAGGGGCCCCGCTTTGGACCCGTTCACGAGAGCACAATGCTCCTGCGACAGCTCATCCAGCTCAGTGACGATTTTGAGCGGCACATGGGCAAGGAGCTCACGGTCAACCCCACTGACCTCCAGGCCATGCAGCACCTCATCATGCGAGGTCCCATGAGCCCTACCGACATCGCCAAGGCTCTCGGCATGAGCACGGCGGCCGCCACCGTCGTGGTCGACCGTCTCACCAAGGTGGGCCATGTCACGCGAGAGAAGCACCCCACCGACCGGAGGGGGATTGTCGTCGTGCCAGCGCCGGAATCCGTGGCGCGCGCCATCCGCGGCCTGCTGCCCATGATCACGGGCATCGACGAGGTCATCCACGATTTCGAACCGCAGGAGCAGGCGGTCATCACCGAATACCTGCGCAGGGTCGTCAAGGTTTACCGCGAGAGCATTCCCTCAGTGGGCGACGAGGCGGCGCACGCGGAGGTGTCAACGTGATGTCAGAGAGGCGAATCCCACTGCTCGAGCTGCATGACCAGCCACGGGCTGAACGCGAACGGGGCTGCTCGTACCGCCTCCGCCAGAGCGGCCGGGCTCACCCAGCGGTACTCAGCGATCTCATCGGGCGACGGTGCGAGCTCGCTCGTCACGGTGGCGCGGTAGACCGGGCACACCTCGTTCTCGACGATTCCGGATGCGTCGACGGCCCGGTAGCGAAAGTCGGGCAGCACGGGCTCGATGCCCGCCACCGTGGTGCCGAGTTCCCGCATCGCTCGCCGCTCGATGGCCGCGGCATCCGCTTCGTCCGGGGCGGGATGCCCACAAAAACTATTGGTCCAGACGCCGGGCCAGGTCGCCTTGGCCAGGGCGCGTCGGGTGACGAGCACGTCGCCAGATTCGTTGAAGAGATGACACGAGAATGCGCGGTGCAACGGGGTGTCCTCCGTGTGCACCGTGGCTTTGAGGGAGGTCCCGATGCGTGAGCCATCATCTGCCAGCAGCACGACGAGTTCGGTGGTGTCCATGACTGACAGTCTGCCTCAGTCCGGTGAGGAGATTCGCTGGGAGCGTTATGACGACGTCGTGAGGGCGCTCGACGAGTTCTTCGATGAGTCGGGGGCGCGGGCTACCGCGCACGGTCCCCAATACGTAGATCTGTGGCGGGCGCTCCGTCGCAGCACTGTGGGCGGAAAGCTCTTCAGGCCCCGCATGGTTGCGGCAGTTTTCGACGGCCTGGGCGGCGTGCAATCGCGGGCGGTTGCCCCCGTGGGGGCGGCGTTCGAGCTGCTGCACACCGCACTCATCGTGCACGACGACGTGATCGACCGCGACTTCGTTCGCCGGGGTCGCCCCAACATCTCTGGCATTTACCGCGATCGCGCCCGCTCGGCTGGTGTCGACCGTGACGAGGCTGAGCATCGCGGTTTGAGCGCGGCCGTTGTCGCGGGCGACCTTGCCCTCTTCTACTCCTACCGTTTCATCGACCGCAGCGGAATCGACGGCGCGATGCGGGCTCACCTGCTCGATCTTATGGACGAGGCGTTGTTTGCCAGCGCCGCTGGCGAGCTTCTCGACCTCGACTATTCAGGAGCCATCGCAATCCCCACGGTCGAGAGCATCCTCGCCATGGGACGCCTGAAAACCGCGGTCTACTCGTTCGAGGTTCCCCTCAAGGCCGGTGCCGTGCTGGCCGAAGCTCCGGATGCCGTGGTCGCCTCGATGGGCGACTTTGGCCGCGAGGTGGGCACCGCCTACCAAATCGTCGACGACATCCTTGGGGTCTTTGGAGACACCGAGGTGACGGGCAAGTCGGCGACGAGCGACCTGCGCGAGGGCAAGAGAACCGTGCTGGTGGCTCACGCGGCGGCAACCGAAGTGTGGTCGCTGATCGCGCCCACCTTTGGTTCGCCCCAGCTGTCGGATGATGAGGCCGCAACCCTGCGGGTTCGGCTAGAAGAGAGCGGAGCGCGGTCGTACGCGGAGCGTCTGCTCGCGGACCACATCGCCAGGGCTCGCGCCGTGCTCG
>NZ_JBACFR010000162.1:0-1874 GCF_056262345.1 Homoserinimonas sp. | reverse complement strand
CATTCGCCGAGACTGCGCAAATCGTCCCCTAAGGCAGCGTTTTTCAGCAATTCGTGCAGTATCGGCGGACTAGCCGCCGGGGGCCCCGGGGGCCCCGGGGTCGCCGGAGTCCCCGGGGATACGCTGGGACGATCCCACAAGGATTGGAGCAGGAATGCCGAACCGGGCAGCGAACCATGTCGTCATCATTGGGGCCGGGGTGGTGGGGCTCTGCACCGCCTGGTTTCTGCAAGAACGTGGTGCCACCGTCACCGTGCTCGACAAGACGGGAGTCGGTGCCGGGGCGTCGTGGGGCAATGCGGGCTGGATTGCTCCGGCGCTCACGCTGCCGCTGCCAGACCCCGCCATTTTTCGTTATGGGCTGCGGGCGATTGTGGACCCGGCATCCCCTGTCTATGTTCCGCTCTCGGCCGACCGCCAGCTGCTGAGCTTTCTCGCCGGGTTCGCACTGAACTCCCTGCCGCATCGCTGGCGGGCCAATATGACCACCTTTGCCGAGATCAACCGGTGGGGGCTCGACTCGTTCGCCCGGCTGGCTGATGGCGGTGTCGAGGCCAAGGCCACGGTCGCCGATCCGTTTCTCGCCGGGTTCATCAGCGAAGAGGAGCGCGGCGTTCTCGAACACGAGTTCGCCGAGATCGCCAAGCGCGGCGGGCACGTTGATTTCGCGCGCATCTCGGGCGAAGAGCTCCGGCAGATCGAGCCGGCCATCAGCGGCGCGGTGACCCACGGCATCCGCATTGCCGGTCAGAGCTACATCAACCCTCCGGTCTATGTCGCGTCACTCGCCGAAGCGGTGAGGGCGCGCGGCGGCGAGATCGTGACGGATGCTGCGGTCACCGGAATCCGCGCCGACGACTCGGTCGTCATCGAGACACAGGGTGCAGACGGTGGCCCAGGGCAGGATTACCCGGCCGACCATGTTGTCATCGCCGCGGGCACGTGGCTCGGCAAGCTTGCCCGCCCGTTCGGTGTGCGGCAGCTCGTGCAGGCCGGCCGCGGGTACAGCTTTAGCGTTCGGCCCGAGGTGGTGCCAACGCATCCGATCTACTTTCCCGTGCAGCGTGTGGCGTGCACTCCGTTGGGCGATCGGCTGAGGGTGGGCGGAATGATGGAGTTTCGACCCGCGGATGCTCCCGCTGATCCGCGTCGCATCCGCACGCTCGTTGAGGCTGCCGGGCCGCTCTTCGACGGGGTCGATTGGGATACGCGGGAGGACGAGTGGGTGGGCTCCCGCCCCTGCACCCCCGACGGGCTGCCCCTTGTGGGTGCGACGCGCTCGCCGCGGGTTCACGTTGCGGGCGGCCACGGTATGTGGGGCGTGACCCTGGGGCCGCTGACGGGCCGCATTCTTGCTGATGCCATCACGGGCGGCCCGAGGCATGCCCTGTTGGATGCCTTTAACCCGTTGCGGTGAGTCGGCGCGGTGCCAGCGCTGAGTTAGTCGGTGTTCTCAGTATCGGCGGGGGACGCGAAGAGGTCGCTGTGTTCTGCGACCACGCGATGCCCTGCCTCGGTGATGGTGAGGTCATGCGCGCTGGCCTCCAGCATGCCCTCCTCGATCAGCAGCGCCACGGTTCGCGGCTTGAGGCTGGTGCGGGCGGGATCTGCCAGGATCGCGAGCAGGGAGCGCTTGCCGACGGGTGGTTGCCAGCCGAAGAGCCCCCATCGGGAGAGCTGCACGAGAGCGAAGACGGAGGCGATCGAGAGGGCAGATGTCGACCGAATTCGGCGACGCGCTGCGTGGAGGCTTGGCTGGATGTTTCTTCGTCGCTCGAATGGTGACGCGATCTTGTCGGTCACAATGAGGACCTGTTCGTACCCCGAAATGTCATGGTGGCTTAAACCGTAGCAGACGGTATATCGGATTACGG
>NZ_JBACFR010000161.1:0-1588 GCF_056262345.1 Homoserinimonas sp. | reverse complement strand
ACATCGTGCTGTGGGTGCCGTCGGCCGACGACAGCTTCGTCGCGGTATCGCACGCCCGCCCCTCAAGCTCGGCAACCCTCTTCTACCGCGACTTCGTTGGTCAGCCGATCAAGCCGGAGTGGAAGAAGCAGGTGACGGATGCTTTTGACAGCGGCCAGATCGTGGACTCGTCTGCCCCCGACTGGTACGAGGAGACCCCGACCCGGGTGCGTGCGGTTCCGGTGTTCCGCCGGTTGACGACCACCGGATCAGAGGTGACGGAGCATCCGATCGCCGTGATCACCAAGCACACCAACTTGAGCGAGGCGCGCACCCCCAGCCGCCAGGAGCTCACCTTCAACGAGTGCGCAAACGAGCTGTTTCGCATGATCGCCGTCGGCGACTTTCCCGACCTGTCTGCGCCGTCTGGTCCGCGTCGTGGCGCGCCCCGAGCATCCGATGGCCTGGTGCGTCTCGACGTCGACGGCATCGTCACGTTCGCGAGCCCCAACGGCCTTTCGGCGTTCAACCGCATGGGATTCTCGGGCGAGCTCGAGGGAGAATCACTGGCCGAGGTGACCACCCAGCTGCTGTCGGGCAAGCTCATCGTCGACGAGTCACTGCCGCTGGTTGTCACCGGACGGGCGCCATGGCGCACCGACATTGAGGCTCGCGGCGTGACCGTGACCCTGCGAGCGATCCCCATCCGTGAACGGGGCGAGCGCGTCGGCGCGATCGTTTTGTGCCGCGATGTGACCGAACTGCGGCATCAGGAACGCGAGCTCATCACCAAGGATGCGACCATCCGTGAGATTCACCACAGGGTGAAGAACAACCTGCAGACGGTGGCGTCGTTGCTGCGCATTCAGGCCCGCCGGTCGCACAGCGAAGAAGCGCGTGAATCCCTGAGCCAGGCCATGCGCCGCGTCGAGGCAATCGCCGTCGTGCACGACACCCTCAGCGAGGGTCTCACGCAGAGCGTCAACTTCGACGTGGTGTTCGAGCGCGTGCTCCGGCTGATCGCCGAGGTCGCCTCCACCCATGGCACGAAGGCCCACACGCGCTTCACAGGGAGCTTTGGCGCCCTGCCGAGCGCCTATGCGACACCGCTCGCGCTGGCGTTGACCGAGCTCGTCACGAACGCCGTCGAACACGGGCTCGCGGACCGGGAGGGAACCGTCGACATCGTCGTTGAACGCACCGACGACCAGCTCAAGGTCGAGGTGCGCGACAACGGTGGCGGACTGCCGGAGGGACGCGTCGGGGCGGGGCTTGGCACCCAAATTGTGCGCACCCTAATTCAGGGCGAGTTGAGCGGAACGATCGACTGGCACACCGTGACCGGCAGCGGCACCGAGGTGACCATCGAGATTCCGCTGACCTGGATCGACCGGGACTAAGGCGGCCGCCTGCACGGTCGCTTAAGGCGCTACTACCACTTCTCATTCGGCGCTGCTGGCCTTCGCCGTCGGCGCTGCTGCAGACGCAAAAATGCCCGGCAGTTCTCGGCAAGGAGAACCGCCGGGCATTTGTTGGTTCTAGGCGCGCTACAGCGCTGAGCGTTCCTCTATGAGGCCCGCCGAGCGCGAGCGGCACGGCGCTTGAGGGC
>NZ_JBACFR010000160.1:0-2333 GCF_056262345.1 Homoserinimonas sp. | reverse complement strand
AGGCACTCCGCTGACGCAGCCAACGGGAGTTGCTGCAACCGACGTGATGGGCGCCGGGGTCGGCGGCGGAGTGGGGGGCGTGCAGTCCACGAGCGTGGCGGTGGGGGATGTCGCCACGAGCGAGCCGTTCTTCTTGACGCTGACGGTGTAATCACCGGGGGCGAGGTCGGTGAACGTCGTCGACGGTGAGGATCGCGTTACGGACGCGGTGTCGAGTGCTCGGGAACCAGAGTGCAGGGTGGCGGTGAAGGTGCCACTGGCGGGGAGACCCGCAACCGTTGCTGTGACGCTGCCGGTGGCGACTCCTCCGCGAATGACGCAGGCGCTCGCGACCACGGACGGAACGACGGACGGCTGAGGCGTGGCGCTCGGGCTGGGGCTGGGGCTCGGAGTCGGGCTCGGGGCCGGATCGTTCCGTGAGCAGGTGCCGGCGAAGTCCCGGGGCGAGATTGATGCGCTGCGGGCGGTGTCAGTGTGCTTGGACGAGGGCCAATACCCCTTGACGGTCAGCGTTTTCGATAGCGGGCCGCTGACCTTTTCCGTCACGGTATAGGTGGCGCCCGCCTCGATCTGCATGCCGACGGGCACGAGTGCGAGCTGGTTCGAGGCGATGATCGTCTCGTCTTTATCACGCTCAGAGTTGGTGATGGTCCACGTGATGATCCACTCATAGTTTTCACAACTGGCGCTCACGCGAACGGTGTTGTGATGGGCCATGGCTGACGCGGGGATGAGAAGTGCGAGGCCTGTACCGGCCACAACGGTAGCGATTGCAAGCGCGAAGGCGCGCCGAAGTCGCATGAATTCGGGTTTCATGGTCGTTCCTATTCGGGGTAATCACAGCCCGTGGGAGCGACATGGGGGATGCCGCGGCTTCGGGGGAGTGGGCTGCAGTGCTCATAGAACCACCCAAATGGGGGCCATGTAAAGCAATTTCAGGAATATTCGTCATTAACGGTGGAATGCGCTCTCGACTATGGGTTGCAGGGGGCGTTGGGCTGACGTAGCTTCGCAAGAAGACCCCTAATTGGGGGCATTTTGCGGTCGATTTGGGCCAGCGCACAGCATGAGCGGCCCGGCCTCACCGAGGAGGATTCACGGAAATGTCCATTCACAGCCATCGCACACTCACCGCATCCGTCAGCCTTGCTGCGGTCGTCGGCCTCACCCTTGCCGGATGCTCCGGCTCGGGAGACAACAACGACGACGACGCCGAATTCTCGGGCGAAACGCTCGAAGTCTCAGGCGCATGGTCAGGTGCGGAGCAAGAGAATTTTGAGAAGGTGCTCGACAAGTTCGAACAGGACACGGGGGCGACCGTCAACTATTCGAGCTTCGGCGACAAAGCAGCCACCACTCTAGGAACGCAGATCGAGGGAGGCAGCCCGCCCAATGTGGCAATGCTTGCCCAGCCAGCGCTCATGACGCAGCTAGCACAGGACGGCAACCTAGTGCCGCTGTCACAGGAAGTGCTCGACGAGGTCAATGACAACTACTCGCAGAGCTGGATCGACCTGGGCACGGTGGATGGCGAGGTCTACGGCGTCTGGTTCAAGGCATCCAATAAGTCGACCGTTTGGTACAACGCCGACATCTGGGGCGACGCGGGTGCGGAACCGCCGGAGAGTTGGGATGACTTCTTGACCCAGCTGCAGCTCGTAGCCGATTCCGGATACGCGGGCATCTCCATCGGCGCCGACGTCGGCTGGCCGCTGACTGACTGGTTCGAGAATGTGTACCTGCAGACGGCGGGCGGCGACATGTACGACCAGCTCGCAGCGCATGAGATCCCCTGGACTGACCCCTCCGTCGCCACCGCGCTTGAGACGCTCGCGACGCTCTGGGGCAACTCAGCGCTGGTCGAGCCCGGCTCGGCGCAGCGCACGTTCCCCGAGTCGGTGTCTGCGGTGTTCGGCGCTGACCCCACGGCTGGCACCGTCTACGAGGGCGACTTCGTGGCTGGAGTCATCAAGGATGAGGGTGTCTCGGTGGTCGGTGAGAACGCGCTGTTCTTTGACTTCCCGCTCGTGGGAGATGCCGAAACATCCATCGTCGGAGGCGGCGACGTTGCCGTTGCCTTCACCGACGACGCAGCGACCCAGGCCCTCATGGAGTACCTCGCTTCGCCGGAATCGGCCGAGGTGTGGGTGCCGGAGGGTGGCCTGACCTCGCCGAACAAGGATGTCGACACTGGGCTCTACCCCGATGAGACCGCCAAGAAGATCGCGGAGGCGCTCACGGGCGCCGAGGTGTTCCGCTTCGACATGTCGGACCTCACGCCGAGCGCATTCGGCGGAACAGAGGGTCAGGGTTTCTGGCAGATCATGATCCAG
>NZ_JBACFR010000159.1:0-2735 GCF_056262345.1 Homoserinimonas sp. | reverse complement strand
GGGCCATACGCCGGGGTCGATGCCAGCGTCTGCTTCGGAAAAACGCTCTAGCCGCCAGCGCTGGTAGTGCGGGCCGCTGGTTAGTGCGGGGCGCCGGTTAGTGCGGGCCGAACACGAAAGTCCCGCTCGGATCCCATTTTTCGCGCAGCGAGGAGAGTTTCGCCGCCGTCGCCGCGGGCCAGGCCTTGTCGAACTCTGCACGGCTGTGGGGATCCCCCACAAAGTTGATCGTGGTTTCTGGCGCGGTCCACTCAGCCACGGCAGCCCGGATGCCGCCCATGACCTGCGGCAGCACCGTCTCGAATAGCTCGGGAACGGGCGCCCCGATGACCGTCATTGTGTAGAGGGCTCCGCGTCCGCCGACGGCAGTGCCCTCAGCCGTGTCTGCCGCGGTCGCCGACCCGAGGTGCCGAATCTCGACCGCCATGAGGGGAAGCTGGGATCCGGGGCCGACGCCGGCCAGAAGGGTATCGGCGAATCGGTCGTCCAGCCGCCCGAGCAGCAGACCGTCGCTCCAGGAGGGCGCGGGCGCTTCCGGGTCGGAGTGGATGAGCTTGAGCTGAGCTGTGGGCAGGATTCCCACGGCGTCGATGAGCGGGGTGGCGAGCGACTTGAGGGGTGCGACGAGTCGTTCCCCCTCGTCGGCGTCACCGGGGAAGGCAAAGCGCAGACTCAACACTGTCTTGCCGCGCAGCGGTTCGGGGATAACGTCGAGCGGCGGCATGTTGAGAAGTGCCACCGAGGTGGTGACGGCGTCGGGTGCCGTTTCTGTCCAGGTCATCCAGCTGCGCAGCACATGGTCGATGTCGCCGGTATCGAAGAAGAGCGCACCCCCATAGACGGTTGCAAGGTCGACGAGCGCAAGCTCAACCGACGTCACCACTCCGAAACCGCCCTTCCCTCCGCGGAGTGCCCAGAAGAGGTCGGGATGCTCGTCGGCGCTCGCGCGCACGATGTCACCAGCCGCGGTCACGACCTCAAACGAGCGCACGTAGTCGGAGCTGAACCCGTGGCTGCGGGAGAGCGGGCCGAGCCCTCCGCCCAGGAGGTAGCCGACGACTCCGACCGTCGGTGACGACCCGGGGATAGAGGTCAGGCCGTGTGCTGCTGCGGCATCCTGAACATCCGCCCACGTCGCGCCGGCGGCGACCGTGGCGGTGCGAGCCTGCTCATCAATCGTGACGTCCGTCATTCGCCGCGTCGTAATGAGCATGCCGTCGCTGATTGAGGAGTGCGTGCCGTGTCCAGTAGCGAAGACCCGCACGGGGAGTTCGTGGTCCACGGCGAAGCGGACGGCGCGGCAAACGTCGCGGGGGTTTGCGGCCCCGACCACAACGTCGGGGGCCTGAGGGTAGGCGAGGTTGAAGCCGGTGACTTCGGCGGCGTAACCATCGTCATGGGGGAGCAGCACGGGGCCGTCGATCGTTGTGGCGAGCGCGGCGACAGAATCAGCGTCGATGGGTAGTGACATGGCGCGAGATTAGCGCGAGGATCTGGCTTCTCACTAGGGGGAATACCCCCCATGTTATAGTTGTTGCTACAACTATGAACGCAAACATCCTCGCCCCTCAGACCGCCATGGGCGCGGTCAGCCTCAAGGTCGCCGACCTCGACACCATGATCGCGTTCTACCGCGACGGCGTGGGCCTCACGCTGCTCGCCCACGACGGCCCCAGCGCGGTGCTCGGTAGGCCGGGCAGCCCCGCGATCATCCTGGAGCATGCTGCGGAGCTCAAGCACGCACCCTCCACCTCGGCAGGGCTCTATCACACGGCATTTCTCTTCGACGAGAAGAGTGACCTCGCCTCATCGGTCTACTCGGTTGCTCGGGCGTACCCGCGCAACTTCACCGGCAGCTCCGATCACCTCGTGAGCGAGGCCTTCTACTTCAACGACCCAGAGGGCAACGGCGTCGAGCTCTACTGGGACCGCCCGCGCGACTCCTGGAAATGGCAGAACGGCTCCGTCGAGATGGGCACCGTCTACCTCGACCCCAACCGCTTCTTGCAGGAGAACCTCACCGAGGCCGGCCTCAGCGCCGCAACGGTCGGGGATACCGCAGTCGGCCACGTTCACCTCAAGGTCGGCGACATCCAGACCGCCAAGCAGTTCTACGTGGGCACCGTCGGCTTCGAAATCACCATCGAATACGGCACGCAGGCCCTCTTCGTGAGCGCCGGCGGTTACCACCACCACGTCGGCATGAACACGTGGGAAAGCAACGGAGCTGGAGCCCGAACCCCCGCGCTGGGACTCGGCCAGGTCGCCATCGAGGTGCCGTCGACGGATGATCTGGGCGCGCTCGGCGAGCGCCTCACTGCACGAGGCGTGCAGCAGGCGCACGACGGTCGCATGCTCACCTTCGCCGACCCGTGGGCCAACGAGATTCGGGTGACCGCCGCGGCCTAAGCGCTGCGCGCCCTGCGGCGTGCCACGAGGCCAGCTCCGAGGAGCATCAACATCAGGCCGAGAGTTGCCCAGGGGGCAGGCTCAGCTCCCGTGCTGGCGAGAGCGGCCGGCGTGGAGCCCGCCGCTGCGGCGACCACCGGGGCGGGCACGCTGAATTCGTACACACTCACGGTGCCGCTGGTTTGTCCGACAAACACCAGGTGGTGCGGCCCGGGCGTGAGCGTGGGCATGAACGCCCAGTAGCCCGAATCAACCTTGCCGCCGACAATCGCGTAGGTGCCCAGCCACTGCGCGGTGCTGTACACGTACACGTCGACGAAGCTATC
>NZ_JBACFR010000158.1:0-2050 GCF_056262345.1 Homoserinimonas sp. | reverse complement strand
TCGTCGATGTGGGCGTTCATGGCGGTGAGGTCGCTCGGTCCGCCCGGGAGGTAGGCGAGGGACGGCAGCCAGCCATCGCCGGCCCTGCCGGTCAACCGGAGGATCCTCGGCTTGTACGCCCCGACCCAGATGCCGATGTCGTGTGCGGGCTTCGGACCGCGCTTGGCGCCGTTCACGGAGTAGAAGGAACCGTCGACGACCAGCCGGCTCCCGGCATCCGGTGCCCAGATTCCGCGGATGATCTCGATCGCCTCTTCGAGGGCCTCGATGGATTCACCGGGCGTCAACCGGGTGCCGCCCATCGCGACGATTGCGTCCCAGAACCCGCCCGCCCCGATGCCCAGCTCAACGCGGCCGCCACTCAGGAGGTCGAGGCTCGCAGCGCTGCGCGCGAGCACGGCTGGCGAGCGAAGCGGGAGGTTGTGCACGTTGGCACTGAACCGGATGTTCTCGGTCCTCGCCGCTGCGAACGACATCAGGGTCCAGGTGTCGTGGAAGCTCGGTTGATACGGGTGGTCCTGGAAGGTCGCCAGGTCGAGGCCGGCGCGGTCGGCGACGACGGCCAGATCGACCGCGTGCATCGGCGGGCTGTTCACCGGGGTGACGAAAGTGCCGAACAGCAGGTCGTGTCCGTAGTCGGTCATGAGGTCGCCTCCGCGAGGGTTGGGGTCCCGCTCTCAGCGGGGGAGATCGGAAAGTTATCTCGGAAAATGCTTTGTGGGTCGAACCGGGCCTTGAGCTCGCGCAGTCGGTTAAGGGTCTTTGGCGGGAACGCATCGTAAAGCCGCTCGGGCCGGGTGTCGGTCTCGAAGCTCAGGTAGATGCCGTCGAAGAACGGGTACAGCGCCTCCCAGGCGTCGTCGAGTCGTCGGCGATTCGAGCCGAAGGCGACAACCGAGAAGTTGGCGTTGCGATGGGCGTATGCCGTGGCATCCGGATCGATGTCGGAAATCGCGCCGCCCACCGCGCGAATCTGGAAGAAATAGACGACGCCGCTCGCGATGAGGCGCGCTGCGGCCGCAGCGAACTCGGGGGTGATGTGCTCGAGCAGACCGGTGCGGGTGACGGGCTCGCCCTGGCCGCCGTTGGACTCGCCCTGCGCGTTGGCCATTACCGCGGCATACGGCAGCAGTTGCACCGACTGGCTGTAGAGGGGTGAGATGTTGGCGAACGGCTGAAGCCGCTCGATGATCGTGTCGGGTTGGCTTGCGTCGACCATCGCCATGATCTGGGCCACGGCGGGCTGGCCCTGCCGGGGTGGGCCCATGATCAGAAAGCTCGTGGTGTCACGTGGGGCTGTCTCGCTGAGGTGTCCCCAGGTCTCGAGGAAGCCAGCGGCGTCTGTTGCATCGAGCCCGAGCTGAGCCCAGCCGACGTCGCCGACCTCGTCGACCTCGAATTCGAATGCGGTCACGATGCCGAAGTTGGCCCCAGCGCCGCGAACGGCCCAGAACAAATCGGGGTTTTCGGTGTCGCTCGCCCGAACCTCTGACCCGTCGGCCAGAACCATGTCGACGGCACGAAGGTGGTCGATGGTGAGGCCGTGCTGCCGGCCCATAAAGCCGACGCCGCCCGCTGTGGCAAGCCCCCCGACACCGACGCCGCCATAGTCGCCCGAGCTCAGCGCCCAGCCGTATGGCGCGAGGGCCGCTGCGACGTCCATCCAGCGGGCGCCTGGTTCGATCCGAACCCGCCTCGTTGCCCGGTCGAGCACGTCGATCCGGTTCATGCGTGAGACGTTGATCACGATGCCGCCGTCGTTGGTGGATCGGCCACTGACGCCGTGTCCGCCCGAGCGGACGGCGAGGGGGAGATCGGGGTGCGCGCGGGCAAACTCCAGAGCCGCTGCGACTTCCGCCGGTGTGCCCACCCGCAGAACCAGGCCGGGCGACCCGCCACGCAGGTAGGTCGACTTCACCCTGGCGTAGTCGAAGTCACCCGGTTCGATGGCCGCATCCGCCAGCAGTGCAGGGACAGCGTCGTAACGGATGCCGTCACGCCGCTTCGCGATCTCCGACGAGCGCCGCACTCGGGCGGTCGTCGCTGCGAC